>JAQCFD010000251.1 GCA_027618305.1 Pseudomonadota bacterium | reverse complement strand
CCGCCGTCGTGCCGCCGGGGCTCGTCACATTCTCGCGCAGCGTCGCGGCAGGATCGGTGCTTTGGGCCAGCAACGCCCCGCTGCCGGCAACGGTCTCGCGGGCAAGCTGCATGGCCAGATCCGGCGACAGGCCCGCGGCAACCCCCGCGGCAGCCATGGCTTCGACCAGATGGAACACATAGGCGGGACCGCTTCCCGATACGCCCGTGACCGCATCGATCAGGCCTTCTTCCGATACCCACGCCACCTTGCCAACCGCCGCCATGAGCGCTTCGCAGGCGTCGCGCTGGGCGGCGGTAACATGGCCATTGCCGATCAAAACGGTAATCCCCTGGCCCACCGCCGCCGGCGTGTTCGGCATGGCGCGAACAATTCGGGCATCGGCGCCCAGCACCGCCTCGAACGTGCCAATTGTGCGCCCTGCGGCAATCGACAGGAACACCGTGTCGGGACGCACCAGGGCGAGATAGGGAGCGAGCACCGCATCCATCACCTGCGGCTTCACCGCCAGCACGACCACGGTCGCGGCGAAATTATCCGGAATATCGTCGAACGTCGCGCCGCCCGCGACCCCGTCCGGCAGATCCGGTTGCATGGGGTCGACGACGAAGATCGCATCGGGCGAGGTGCCCTGCCCGATCCAGCCATCCATCAACGCGCTGCCCATCTTGCCGCAGCCGACGAGCAGTATCGATTCGGGTGATGTCATAAGTCTTCGTCCGTCGTTCTTCGTCCGCCGACCGGGTCAGGCTTCGCCGACCGTCTCGAACATAATCGAACTCATGGCTGTCTGGGCGGACTGGTTACCCCAGACCACATACTGGAAGGCCGGGTAAAAACGGTCCAGCTCATGAATCGCGATATCGACCATGTCCTCGATCTGCTCGGCCGACAATCCGCCGCCGCGCAGCAGGAGCGCGTGGCGATAGGCCGGCAGCCCATCCTGCGAGCCGATGTCGAAATGGCCGATCCCGAGCCGCTCGTTAAGCAGGGCCAACAATTCATGCACCGCAACCCGTTTTTCCGGGGGCGTCCGCATATCGAAGGCGCAGGTCAGCTGCAGCGCGCCGATATCGTCGATCCAGTTGAAGACCGCATGGTAGTCGCACCAACGCCCGCCGATTTCGGCCAGCAGCTCATCCCGACGCGTGCGCTCCTGAGCCCAATCGCGCATCGCGATCATCTCCTCGGTCAAATCGAGGGGATGCAGGGTCTGGTCAATAACGCTTTGGGACAGATTGCCCATAGGGGAAAGGCCTCCAGAATGCGGCTTGTGCGTAACCGCGCCGTGGCCCCAATATCTTGTAATATCTACGAAATATTGTGGGTCAGGAGCGATCAACCACTACTGAAAGTAGATTGTCACGAAGGCCAACTGCGCCGCAACTGCCGCGCCTGTGGACATCCCAAGCTATTTCGAAAACCGGACGTTTCGGCCTGCCGGCCGGCGTCAGGCCTTGTCCGGGCCGGATTTGTCAGCTGATTTGGATGGCGATTTTGCGGGCGATTTCCGCGCACGCGCGGCCAGCTTCTTCTCAAGCGCGGCCACCCGTTTCTCCAGGGCTTCCTGCGCTTCGCGCGCCCGGATCGCGACCGCCTCGACGGCCTCGAATTCCTCGCGACGGACAAGATCCATGTCCGCCATCACGCGTTCCAGGCGCTGCTGCACGAGCGCCTCGACCTCTTCGCGCAGGCCACTGGCCACGCCAGCGGCACCATTGGCCAGACGGGCCACTTCATCCAACAATCGGTTTCGGGTCTGCATGCCGGACACTCCCTATCAGGTGACGCGACACTACGCCCTTCCCCCAAGCGCGGACAAGGCTGCCACATTGCCGCACCGATCCGCGAAAGCCTATAAAGCCGCAGGAGATATGGGAGCAGCCAATGCATGTCGTGACCGGCGGGGCCGGGTTTATCGGATCGAACCTTGTGGCCGCGCTCGCCGAACGCGACGGCGCGCCGGTGGTTTGCGATTTCGAGGATGACGCGCTGGCCCGCAACATCGCCAAGCGCGGCCCCTTTGAGCGGGTTGCGCCGGACGATCTTTTGGCATGGCTGGCGGCGCTTGATGAACCGCCCGAGGCGGTGTTTCATATGGGCGCGATTTCCTCGACGGTCGAGCGCGATGTCGACCTGGTCATGCGCAACAATTATCTCCTCAGCCTGCGCCTGTGGGACTGGTGCGCCACCCGCCGGGTGCCTTTCATCTACGCCTCTTCCGCCGCGACCTATGGCGGCGGTGAACGCGGCTTCGACGATGCCAATGACCCCGATGTGCTGGCGCGACTCAAGCCGCTCAACCCCTATGGCTGGTCAAAGCTTCTGTTCGACCGCGCCGCACTGCAAATGGCGGCGGATGGCCACGCGCCGCCGCAATGGGCCGGCCTGCGGTTTTTCAACGTCTACGGGCCAAACGAGTATCACAAGGGCGGCCAGCAGAGCGTCGTCCCCCAGTTCTGGCAGCAGATCCGCGAGACCGGCGGCGCGCGCCTGTTCAGATCGCACGACCCCGACTATGGCGACGGCGGCCAGCTCCGTGATTTCGTGCATGTCCGCGACACGGTCTCCGTCATGCTCTGGTTGCGGGACAATGCCCAGGTCAGCGGGCTTTTCAACCTCGGCACGGGCCAGGCGCGGTCGTTCGACGACATGGCCGGCGCGATCTTCGACGCCATGGGCCTGCCGCGGGAGGTCGCGTATATCGACATGCCCGACACCGTACGCAATCAGTATCAGTACTTCACGGAAGCGCGAATGGACCGTCTGCGCGACGCCGGATACGATCAGCCCTTCACGTCCCTTGAGGACGGGGTGCGCAGCTATGTGCAAGATTATCTCGCGACCAATGACCCTTATGTCTGAGCGACCATGACCGGACCGATTCCCTTTCCCGAAATTGACCCGGTGGCGATCGCGATCGTCGTGCGCTGGTATGCGCTGGCGTTCATCGCCGGGCTGCTCGCCGGCTGGGGCTATATGGTGACCTTGCTGCGCCGGCCGCCGGAGACGATGACCGCGCAACAGGTCGGGGACTTTTTCAGCTGGGCCATCGTCGGCGTCATCGCGGGCGGACGGCTGGGGTTCGTCGGCTTCTATCAGCCCGACTATTTCCTCGCCAATCCCCTGCAGATTTTAGCAGTCTGGAACGGCGGCATGTCATTCCATGGCGGCCTGCTCGGCGTCATCGTCGCCATCATTCTGTATGCCCGCCGATACAATATCCTGGTCCTGACCCTGGGCGACCTGGTCGCGGCCGCGGCCCCGATCGGCCTGTTCCTCGGCCGGCTCGCGAATTTCATAAATGGCGAGTTGTACGGCCGTGCGACCGACGTCCCCTGGGCGGTGGTGTTTCCCAACGGCGGCGATGTTGGCCGCCATCCAAGCCAACTCTATGAGGCGGGGCTCGAGGGCCTCCTCCTGTTTGCAATCCTCTTCGCGCTGGCCCGGTTCGCCCGCGCGCGGCACCGACCCGGGCTGCTGACCGGCGTGTTCCTGCTCGGCTACGGATCGGCGCGCACCTTCGTCGAATTCTTCCGCCAGCCCGACAATTATGTGGGTGACGGCGGGTTCCTGTTGTGGGGCTCGACCATCGGCCAGTGGTTGTCGATACCGATCGCCGTTGCCGGTCTGATCTTCATCGTCTATGCGCTGACCCATGATCGTCTCGACAACACCCACGTCGCCGACAAACGAGGCGTGGCCAAGCCGGCCCGCTAGAGAATTCCGGACATGGATAGCCGACAGCCGGTCGTCCGCCGCCTGACGGGCCTGATCTCCGAACGGGGCCCGATCAGTGTCGCGGACTTCATGGAGATCGCGCTCGGCGACCCCGACGGCGGCTATTACGCCACCCGCGACCCGTTCGGCGTGGACGGCGACTTCACGACCGCGCCCGAGATATCCCAGATGTTCGGCGAATTGATCGGCCTGTGGTGCGTGGACACCTGGCAGCGGATCGGCGCACCCGACGAATTCGCGCTGATCGAACTGGGACCCGGCCGGGGTACGTTGATGGCGGATGCGTTGCGCGCGATGTCAGGCCTGCCGGCGTGCCGCACGGCGGCGCGTGTTCATCTGGTCGAAAACAGCTCCACCCTGCGCGGTGCCCAACAAAAGACACTGCGCGATCATGGTGTGACCTGGCATGAGGGCGTGCCCGCGCCCGGCACGACCGGTCTGGACGGGTTGCCCGCGATTTTTGTCGCCAACGAATTCCTCGATGCCCTGCCGGTGCGGCAGTTCGTAAAGATCGCCGACGCATGGCGCGAGCGCCTCGTGGACCATGACCCGGCGGCGGATGTCTTCGCGTTTACCCCTTCCGGGACGGCAACTCCGGACGGCCCCAACGCGGCGCGCCTGCTCGCCGACGCGGCAGAGGGAGATGTTCTCGAAGAATCGCCAGCGGTTCTGTCGATCGTCGGCGACATCGCGGCCCACATCGCCGCCTATGGCGGTGCGGCACTTTTCATCGACTATGGGCATCGAAAAACCGCCGTCGGCGAGACCCTTCAGGCCGTGCGCCGGCACCGGCCGATCGACCCGCTGGAAGCGCCCGGAATGTGCGACGTGACGGCCCATGTTGATTTCCAGCGCGTCGCCGAGGCCGCCGTGACGGTCGGCGTACGCCCTCTGGGGCCGCTGGACCAGAGTGTGTTTCTACAACGGCTTGGCATTCGCGAGCGCGCGGACGTCTTGCGTCAGAAAGCGGATGACCGGCAAACGCGCGACCTGAACGCG
>JAQCFD010000250.1 GCA_027618305.1 Pseudomonadota bacterium | reverse complement strand
ATCTGGCGCTCGATGCGTCGTTGGCGGCGAAAACCCTGGATTGGCGGCCACGCCTGACGCAGGCCGATGCGGCCGAATGGACGGCGCGCTGGCACGCCCGGGTGTTGCAGGGCACCTCCCCGCGCACCCTCGTCGAAGCGCAGATCGCCGCGTATCAGGATTTGGCCACATGATCCCTTCCAGCGGAACACTTCCGGCGTGCCGGTTCTGCGGCGAGACCCTGCGCACCACCTTCGCCGACCTGGGCGCGACGCCGCTGGCGAACAGCTATCTGGACAATGCCGACCCGGGCACGGCCGACCCGCGATATCCGCTCCATGCGCGCGTGTGTGACAGCTGCTTCCTCGTCCAGGCCGAAGATGTCGTGCCGGCCGAAGAGATTTTTTCCGACTACGCCTACTTCTCATCTTTCTCCACGAGCTGGGTGGCCCATGCCGAGGCCTATACGAAGATGGCGGCGAAGCGGTTCGGTCTGGACTCGTCGAGCTCGGTCATCGAAGTCGCCAGCAACGACGGTTACCTGCTGCAGCATTTCGTCAAGGCCGGCATCCCCGTCCTCGGCATCGAGCCGGCCGCCAACGTCGCGAAAACAGCCGAGGCGAACGGGGTGCCGACCCTGGCCGCATTTTTCGGTCTCGACCTCGCAAAATCTCTGCGGGACAAGGGAACCCGGGCGGACCTTCTGCTCGGCAACAATGTGCTGGCCCATGTTCCCGATCTCAACGATTTCGTCGCCGGCCTCGCGCATCTGCTGTCGGAGAACGGTGTCCTGACGATGGAGTTCCCGCATCTGGCGCGGCTGATCGAGGATGCCCAGTTCGACACGATCTACCACGAGCATTTCTCCTATTTCTCGCTGCTCGTGGTCGAGAAGGTCTTCGCCCGACATGGCCTGCGGCTGTTCGACGTGGAGGAGCTGCCGACCCATGGCGGGAGCCTGCGGATTTTCGCGTCACGGACGGACGGACACGCGCGTCCCGAGGAAAACGGACTGGCAAAGGTCCGCGCGGACGAAGCCGCGATGGCGCTCGACAACATCGAGAGCTATGCCGGGTTCCAGGCCCGCGTCGAGGCCATCCGCGACGGCCTCCTGGCGTTCCTCAACGATGCTCGAACGGAGGGCAAATCCGTCGCCGCCTATGGCGCCGCCGCCAAGGGAAACACGCTGTTGAATTATTGCGGCGTGGATGCATCCCGGATCGACTTCGTGGCGGATGTCAGCGACCAGAAACAGGGCAAGTTCCTGCCCGGCAGCCGCATCCCCATCGTCGCACCCGCGCAATTGCGCGACAGCCGACCGGACTTTGTGTTGATATTGCCCTGGAACCTGAAGCGTGAGATCACGACCGCCCATGATTATATTACGGATTGGGGTGGACGCTTCGTTGTCGCCGTACCGGAGCTGACCATCCTGTCATGAAGTTCATCCCCACGGATATCGTCGGCGTTTTCAGCATTGAAACCGAACTGATTGCGGATGTCCGCGGTGATTTCGCCCGAAGTTTCTGTGCCGAAGAATTCCGAAATGCAGGGATCAACTTCGCCGTCGCGCAGACGAACATCTCGCGCAACCATCGCCGCGGCACGTTGCGGGGCATGCATTTTCAGGCCGACCCGGCACCGGATCCCAAACTTGTCCGCTGCACGCGCGGACGCATCTTCGACGTGGCCATCGACCTGCGCCCTCAATCGAGCAGCTTCTGTCGCTGGGTCGGCGCGGAACTCGACCCGGGCCGGCAGAACGCCCTGTTCGTGCCCCCCGGTTGCGCCCACGGTTTCCTGACCCTCGAGGACAATTGCGAGATCGAATACCTGATGGGCGCGCCCTTTGTGGCCGATCTCGCACGCGGGGTGCGCTGGGATGACCCCACCTTCGCAATCGACTGGCCGCTGACGCCGGAACTGATGTCCGATCGCGACGCGTCCTATCCCGATTTCGCGGTCGAGACCTAGAATGGGCGGCCTCGCCTACAGCCTCGGCCGCCTGTTCGGCGCACCTGCGCGCAGAAGCCGGCTGCCGGGCTATGTCGCCATTGGGCGCGGCACCTACGGCCTCGACCGCAACAGCTTCGCCGGCCTGTCGCCGGACTGCCCGGTCGCGGTCGGCAATTACTGTTCCGTCGGGCCGGATGTTCTCCTCCTCTGCAAGACCGATCATCGGACAGACAGGCCCGCAACCTATCCCGTGCACAGTCTTCTGACCGGCAGAGATGACTACGCGGATGCCATCACCCGCGGCCCGATCACCATCGGACATGATGTCTGGATTGGCGCGCGCGCGGTCATTCTGAGCGGCGTGACCATCGGAAATGGCGCCGTCATCGGTGCAGGCGCGGTGGTCGCACGGGATATCGCGCCCTATTCGATCAATGTCGTCGTACCGGCCAGGGCCATACGCAGCCGATTTAGTCCGGCCCAAATATCGGCGCTGAAGGCCATCGCCTGGTGGAACTGGCCGGAGGCGAGGATCTGCGATTCAGTCGATCTTTTCGACACAGACATTGACGCGTTCATTGCGCAGGCCCGGGAAGACGCCCATGGCTGACCGCCGACCGACACCCGATCTCCGGTCCGCGCTGGTCACCGGTGCGACGGGGTTTATCGGATCCAGCCTCGTCGACCGTCTGGCCAAGGGCGGCGTGGCCGTCACGGCCATCGTGCGGCCGGGGAGCGACCCGGACCGTATCGCCAGGTTGCCGGATACCGTCACAACCCATACCGCACGTGGCGATTGCGCGGACCTGATCGCATGTTTCCAGCAGGCGAAACCCGACATCGTGTTCCATCTCGCGGCCCGGTTCGCGGGCAGCCATGCACCCGGGGATATCGCCGGGCTCATCGAAGACAATGTGACCTTCACGGCCCATCTCTGCGAGGCGGCCATCGCCTCCGATTGCACGGCGCTGATCGCGGCGGGAACCGGTTGGCAAAATGCCGGGAGCGCGTCCGGCGACCCGACCCCGGCACCGAACACCCTCTATGCCGCGACCAAGCAGGCGGCCGACGATGTCATCGACTATTACAGCCGGCTGTCGGGCCTGAACGCGATCACCCTCAAGATCTACGACAGCTACGGCCCCGACGACCCACGCCGCAAGTTCCTCGCCGTCCTTCGCGAGGCCGCGGAAAATGGCGACACACTCGACGCGACCCCGGGCGATCAACTTCTGCACATGGTGCATGTCGATGACCTGGTCGACGCATTTGTTCATGCCGGCAACCTGCTCGCTGCGGGCGAAATTCGCGGCCGCGCCAGCCACACACTCCCGTCGAAGCAGGCCGTCACACTGCGTGATCTCGCGGCGTTATGGATGTCGGCGAATGGTTGTCGAACCAGGATCGCGTGGGGCCGCAAAACCCGTCGCGACGGTGAGGTGATGGTGCCATGGGACGGAGAGCCCCTGCCCGGCTGGTTCGCGCGGATCGATCTGCATGAAGGCCTGAAGGGCTGTTAGGCCTTATTGGTCGGGCCCGAACAAATCCCGGATGCCCCCGGCGAGAAACATTCTTGGCGCATAGCCGAAATCCGCGGCAGCCGAGCCATCATCGAATGCCAAATCGATGTTCATGCGCCGCGCGACATCCGCACTCAGCTCACTGCCGGGAATAAGCGCCCCGGCCGTCGCCAGGATTTGCGGCAGCCCCGGGACATTGATCATCCGCGGTGACCGCTCGAGGATTGTGAATATCCGATCGATCATGTCCCGGTAGGGGAGGATTTCGGCACCGCCCAGCGCGTAGATACGTCCATGGGTTCCGGCGACATCCAGCGCCGCGAGCGCGGCAGCCGCCAGATCATCCGCATGCACGGGTTGGCGTGTACCGAGGGCGGTGCCATAGACGGGATAGAAACCGAAACGACGAATGAACCGCGCCGCCGCTGCGATGGTCTGGTCGCGACCAGACCCATAGATCATCGTGGGCCGCAAAATTGTCAGCGCCAGTTCATTGTCGTGAGACCGCTCCAGCAGGCGCGTTTCCGCCTCCTGCACCCGCTGAACGACCGCCATTTCCTTCGACGTCCCGGTGTCGGCCTTCCCCAACACCGACGTGGTGCTGAAACACACAAGGCGTTGCACGCCGTGTTCCGCGAGTTGATCCACGAGCGGGGCCAGGAGCCAGACGGGAATCGTCGCAATCGCCTGTTGAGTCAGTTCCGGCCCAGCCGCCAATCCCTGATCCGCCTCGAAGGTGACAGGTTGCAATCTTCTCAGATTAGGTAGTCTGCCGGGAACCCGCGCCATGGCCATGACCGGCCGGTCGGTTGTGCGCGCCAGAATATAGTCGCCGATCTGCCCCGTGGCACCAATGACGAGCAGCGGGGTCGATCTTCCTTCAGTCATCGGCGATCAAGCGACCCAGGTAGCGGCCATAGTCGTTGTCGCCATACACCGATGCGAGACGCTCAATCCCGGACGCGTCAATCCAGCCTCGGCGATAGGCGATATGCTCAGGCACGCCAATACGTTCCCCGCGCCGCCGCTGCTCGGCCGCCACGAGCTGGCTGGCCTCGAGCAAGCCGTCGGGCGTGCCCATATCAAGCCAGGCCTCATCGTCGGAAATCGTGACAACAGAAAGCCGACCCCTGGACAGATACGCATTGTTGATATCGGTAATCTCCAACTCACCCCGGGCCGACGGCTTGAGATCTCGCGCAATCGATACGGCATCACTGTCATAAAAATACAGGCCCGTTACGGCGTAGTCGGACGGCGGGACTGCAGGCTTCTCAACGATTCTCGACGGTTCTCCGTCAGGCGCAAATTCCATGACCCCGTATCGGCTC
>JAQCFD010000249.1 GCA_027618305.1 Pseudomonadota bacterium | reverse complement strand
CACCGCCCCGCGCGCGCGCCGGGCCGCCGCGCTGCGCTGTTCGCGATTGAGCCGACGGTCCAACCAGCCGACCAGCCCGCCGATGAGGGCAACCGGGTGAGGAATCACGCGGAAAAGCGGCCCGAACTCCCCGAATACGGCGTCCATCACAAGCGCCGCAAACAGGATGGCCGCGATTGAAAGGCCCGCGATCTCTGGGTTCAGGAACATCGCCGCATCCTGCGAGCGCCAGCCGCGCCGGGTCAATCACGTGGGCGCTCACCGCAGCCGAGCGTCAATTGCGCTTGTACCCTTGGCCGGGCGGGGCCGGCATGGTCTATTGCGCGTTCAGGAGCAAAATATGTCCGAAGACTTTGGAATTATGGTGTGCGGCCATGGCAGCCGCGACGAGGGTGCGGTACGGGAGTTCGCCGTCGTGGCGGAAGGCCTGCGCGAGCGATTCGCCGACCGCGAGGTGGAGCATGGGTTTCTCGAATTCGCGACGCCGATCATCCGTGAAGGGCTCGACAAGCTGGTCGCCCGTGGCGTCACCCGCATTTTCGCGCTGCCCGCCATGCTGTTCGCCGCCGGGCACGCCAAGAACGACATCCCGTCGGTTCTGAACACATACGCGGCACAAAATCCGAACGTCGAGATCATCTACGGCCGCGAGCTGGGCATCGATCTGAAGATGATCCGCGCCGCCGGGGACCGGGTGCAGGCGGCCATCGCGCAGGCCGATGCCGAGTTCGGCGAGGTGCCCATGCATGAGACCATGCTCCTGACGGTCGGGCGCGGCGCGTCGGACCCGGATGCGAATTCGAACGTGGCGAAGGTCGCCCGCATGTTGTGGGAAGGGCTGGGCTTCGGCTGGGGTGAGACCGCCTATTCCGGGGTGACCTTCCCGCTCGTCCAGCCGGCCCTGGAACACGCGGTGAAGCTGGGCTACCGGCGGATCGTGATCTTCCCCTATTTTCTGTTCACCGGCATTCTCGTCAACCGCATCTACGACCACACGGACATGGTCGCGGCAAACCACCCCGACATCCAGTTCGTCAAGGCGCCTTATCTGAACGACCACCCCAGGGTTCTCGAGACCTTCGCCGACCGGGTCGACGAAATTCTCCACGGCGCAAACCTGATGAACTGCCAGATGTGCAAGTACCGCGAACAGGTGCTGGGCTTCGAAGCCGAAGTCGGCCTGCCCCAGGAAAGCCACCACCATCACGTCGAAGGGATCGGAACCGGCGACGCGCAACCGCATGATCACGGGCACGCGCATGATCACGGACATGGGCACGGGCATGGGCACGATCACAGCCATGATCACAGCCATGATCATGACCACGCGCATAATCACGGGCACCATCCTTATCCCCATGCCGACCATCCGCACGGCCCCCGCACGTTGCCGTCGGAAGGCGACTGACGCCAAACCCGTCCCGCGCCGATGACCAACTCTGACTTCGAGTATCTGCGAGACCCCGATGCGATATATGCGGCATCGTTCGCGGCCATCGAGCGCGTGGTCGATCTGTCGGGCGTCGCGGCGGATCTGCACGACGTGGCACGACGTCTGGTTCACGCCGTCGGCGACCCGGGCGTGATCGACGAATTCACCGCCTCAGACGGCGCCGGTGTGGCCGGCCGCGCGGCACTGCGCGCCGGCGCACCCGTATTGACGGATTCACGCATGCTGGCGGACGGCATTATCCGGTCCGCCTTGCCCGCGCAGAACCGGGTGATCTGCACCCTGGGTCTGGGCAGCGTCGCCGGCAACGCAAAACGCGCCGGCACGACCCGGTCCGCCGCCGCAGTCGAGCTCTGGGCGCCGTTCCTCGAGGGTGCCGTCGTGGCCATCGGCAACGCACCCACCGCGTTGTTCCGGTTGCTGGAAGGTCTCGCCGCCGGGTGGCCCCCACCCGCGCTGATCATCGGCCTGCCGGTCGGCTATATCGGTGCCGCCGAATCAAAGGATGCGCTGATCGCCGCCGCGCCCACCCCCTTCATTACCCTGCGCGGCCAGCGTGGCGGCAGCCCCGTGGCCGCCGCCGCCGTGAATGCACTCGCGCGCAGCGCGCGTGAGAGCGCGCCCGAAAGCAAGACAGCATGACGGCCTGGCTGAATGTCGTCGGGGTCGGCGCCGACGGCCTGTCGGGATTGCCCGCCGCATCGCGCGCGTTGATCGAAACCGCCGAACTGATCGTCGGCGGCGATCGCCATCTGGCCATGGTGGAGAACAGCGCTGCGCACAAAATTACCTGGGAATTTCCACTCGACGGACTGGTGCAGGAGATCACCGCCGCGCGCTCGCGCCGCGTCGTGGTGCTCGCCACCGGCGATCCCATGGCGTTCGGCATCGGATCCACGCTGGCCCGGCATTTCGCGCCGGGCGACATGACGATCCTGCCCGCACCCGGGGCCTTCAGTCTCGCCGCCGCACGCCTGGCCTGGCCGCTTCACGGTTGCACATGTCTGACCCTGCACGGCCGCCCGCTGGAGCTTCTGAACTATCATCTGCATCCGGGCCGCCGCCTCCTGATCCTCAGCCATGACGGCACAACACCCGCGAGCATCGCCGGCCGGCTGCGCGACGCCGGGTTCGGGCCGAGCCGCATGACCGTGCTGGAGGCCATGGGCAGCGACGACGAAAAGCGCCATGACTCCACGGCCGACGACTGGACCATGCCAACCGTGCAGGACCTGAACACCGTGGCGGTCGAATGCATCGCCGGGCCGGACGCGCGCATTTTCGCGCACGTCCCGGGTCTCCCCGACGATGCCTTTGTTCATGACGGCCAACTCACCAAACAAATCGTCCGGGCGGCCACCGTCGCGGCGCTCGCGCCGCTGCCGGGCCAAACCCTGTGGGACCTGGGGGCGGGCTGCGGCGCCGTCGCCATCGAATGGTTGCGCGCCGCCCAGGACATTCAGGGCCAGGGTGCCACGGCCATCGCCGTGGAACGGGATGCGGAACGCTGCGCCATGGCGGCACAGAACGCCGCGCGGCTGGGCACGCCGTTTCTCGATATCGTCCATGGCGACACGACACACGCGATGTCGGGACTGGCCGACCCGGACTCGGTCTTCATTGGCGGCGGCCTCTCGGGTGACGACAACCTCATCGAGACGGTCTGGCAGCGCTTGCGCCCCGGCGGGCACCTTGTGGCCAATGTGGTCACGCTCGAAGGCGAGCGCGCGCTCCTCGATGCGCATGGCAACTACGGCGGCGAACTCGCGCGGATCGCCATCAGCCATGCCGCACCCGTCGGCGGCCTGACCGGCTGGCGCCCGGCGATGCCGGTTACCCAGTGGCGCGTGGTGAAACCATGAGCGACGCATCCCGCGAAACACCCCCCGAAACTCCCCGTGGGACGGTCATCGGGATCGGCGTCGGCCCGGGCGACCCCGAGCTGATCACCCTGAAGGGCGCGCGTATCCTGTCCCGGGCCGCCGTGGTCGCCTATCCCGCCCCCGAAACCGGCGACAGCCTGGCCCGCGCGATTGCGGCTCCCCATCTGCGCCCGGGCGCGACCGAAATCGCGATCCGCATGCCCCTGTCGAGCAACCGCTTTCCCGTCGAGGCGGTCTATGACCGGGCGGCGGCGGAGATCGCGACCTATCTAGCGCAGGGCCAGGACGTGGCCGTGTTGTGTGAAGGCGACCCCTTCTTCTACGGCTCCTTCATGTATGTGTTCGCGCGCCTGGCCGAGGACTGGCCGGTTGAGGTCGTGCCCGGCGTGTCTTCGCTGACGGCCTGCGCCGCCGTCACCGGCACGGCGCTGGCGGCCCTCACCGATGTGTTGACGATTCTGCCCGGGCCGTTGCCCGACGACGTGTTGCGCGCACGCCTGGGCGAAACGGATGCGGCCGCGATCATCAAGGTTGGCCGGCATCTGCCGCGCATTCGTGCCCTGCTCGACGAGATGGGCCTCACCGACCGGGCGCAGTATGTCGAGCGTGCGACGATGGACCGCCAGGTTGTCAGCCCCCTCGAGGCCGTCAGCGAGGCTGCGGCGCCCTATTTTTCGATGATCCTGATCCACAAGCGTGGCGTGGCATGGTCATGAGTGCCGACCGCAACATCGCCCTCGTCGCGCTGACAAAAGACGGTGCGGCGCTCGCGCGACGCCTGCAAAATGCGCTGCCGAAATCCCGGGTGCACGGGCTCGCGTCCCGGGTCGAGGATTGCGACACGACGTTCACCGACACGACAGCCTATCTCGCCAGCCTGTTTGATTCCGGGCACGCGATCGTCGGCATCTGCGCCGCGGGCATCCTGATCCGCGCGCTGGCAACCGGGCTCGCCGACAAACAAACCGAACCACCGGTCATCGCCGTGTCACCGGACGGCAGCCATATTGTCCCCTTGCTGGGGGGCCATCACGGTGCCAACACGCTGGCGGTACAGATCGCCGACATCACCGGCGGGTCTGCTGCGATCACCACCGCCGGTGAGGCGCTGCACGGCGTCGCGCTCGACGACCCGCCACCCGGCTGGGCTCTCGCCAACCCGGAATCCGCCAAGCCGGTGATGGCGGCCCTTCTGGCCGGCGACCTCCCGACCCTGGTCATCGAGGCGGGCGACCCCGCCTGGCTTGCCGGCCTGCCGATCGGACGGGACGGCACATGGATGATCCGGATCAGCGATCGGGCCATCAAGCCGGCGGCCGACGAGCTGTTGTTTCGCCCTCCCACCCTCGCCCTGGGGGTCGGCTGTGAGCGGGACTGCGATCCCGGGGAACTCATTGAACTGGTCGACACAACACTGGCGGCGGCCGGGCTTTCGCCCGCGTCGGGGGCGGGGGTCACCAGCATC
>JAQCFD010000007.1 GCA_027618305.1 Pseudomonadota bacterium | reverse complement strand
CGGCCGGACGTAACCTCCGTTACTTCATGTCGTACATGCCCTGGACGGGATTGTTGATCGCGTCGAGCATGACTTCGTTCGGCGACATGCCGGCGAACTTCGCGGCATTCTTCCGAATGTCAGCCATCATGGCCTTGGCCGGGACGCCCTTCTTCTCGGCATCCGCAACCCAGGTCGCCTCGACATCCGCGACAGCAGCACGCCATTTGTCGAGTTCAGCCGGGGGTATGGTGATGCTCTCGAGGCCCTGCTCCTCCATCGTGGCGACGTTGACGATGCCGCCATAGTCGTAGAAGCCGGCAGCCTCGGCGATCGCCATCTGGCGGCCCCAGTTGTTGACGACAACCTGCAGATCAGCCGGCAGATCGTCGAACCAGTCGGCCGACATGCAGTATTCGATCGTCAGCACGTTGAAGCCGTTCTCGGTGCGGTACTTCGAGACCTCGTGGAGCTTGAACGTCAGCGCCGCGGCGTCGTTGAAGTGGATCGCATCGATCGTGCCGCGCTGCATGGCCGTGTAGGCCGAGGCACCCGGCATGGACACCTGAGTGGCACCCAGTGCGCCGATGATCGCCGCATGCGTGCCGCCGCCGGCACGGATTTTCATGCCCTGGACGTCTTCCAGCGTGCGAACCGGCTTGCTGTTGTACAGATGATACGGGCCGGTATGGGCCTCGCGCATGATCTTGACCCGGTACCGCTCGAACTCATCCTTGAGATACTGCGGATAGAGATGCTCGGCCGTGGCCACCGCTTCATGGGAGTTGTTGAACAGGAACGGCAGTCCCAGTCCGCCAACCACATTGTAGTCGCGCGCCGTGTAGAGCGAGAAGCAAGGTGCCTGATCGGACAGGCCGGTGCGGACCGCCTTGCGGCCTTCGCGTACGCTGTGGACCGACTGGGACCATGTGGTCGAGACCTTGATCTTGCCGTTCGACATACGCTCCAGATTGTCGAAGCCCTGGATCTGGAGTTTGGCCAGACCCGAGACACCCGGGATATGGCTCGTTGAACGGAACTCGATCACCGGCCCGTCATACGAGACTTCGTTCTTGCCGTAATTGTCGAGCTTGCCGTCGAACCAGTCGAGAACGACCTGATTGTTCTTCTTGGCTTCTTCGACCGTCGCGCCGACCGGGCCCGCAACAGCCGAACCGGCCGCGAACACCAGGCCGATTGCCAGGCTGGTGGTAGCTAGTAGTGTTTTGCGCATTTAATCCTCCCTAGAGACGTTGGGCGCTCCCCCGTTCTTGGATTAACTCTGCGGTTGGCCCTGGAACGGGTCAAGGCCAACCGTCACAAACATCCGTGACCTGTAATACTGGTCCGTTGTTGCGGACCATCCTACCGGTACGGCGGACTCGGGACAGAAATATTTATTCTTGCGTCCCGTTATTTAATCGCAAGCGGATTGACCGGCGATCCGACCGCGCCCGTAATCGGCAGGGCGGGGGCGACAAACATGAACTCATAGACTTTATCTTCCGCACAATCGTCGGCGATGTCCTTGAGGTAGAAGATTTCGCCCATGGTCAGGCCGAGGATCGGAATCGCGATCCAGTGCCAGGGCTGGTTGATGTTTTCGTCCGTCTCGCAGGGGCGCACTTCATTACCCCAGGTATCGGACGCGTAACCGGCGATCTCCTTGTTGAAGATCCAGTCGAGGGTCTCGAAGGCCATGCCCGCGGCATCGCCGCCGGCATATCCGTCCCAGCTGCCGTCATTCAGGCAGCGTTCCATCATGCCGGTGCGCAGCACCACATAGTCGCCCTTGCGCACTTCGACGCCCTGGTCTTCGCAGGCCTCGTCGAGATCCTTGCAGGTGATCGGATAGCCGTCTTCCAGGCAATCGACGCCCTTGACGCGGGCGATGTCGAGGAACACGCCGCGGCCGGTCATCTTGTCCTTGGTTTTCTCGATGCCGGCCTTCTGGGCGCCGGCCGAGGTGACTTCGCGGCACTCGTAGCCGTTCCACATATGGTCCCAATAAAAGACATGGCCGAGGCCGTCCCATTGGGTGCCGCACTGCAGCGGCATCATGACAAGATCGTCGGCGCCGCGGATGCCGCGGCTGTCGAGTGTCCCGGCCCAGGCATCCGTGCCGGTGCGGGTCATCATGTGAATCGGGTTGAACCGGCCCATGGCGGGATAGGGGGTCTTGGCGCCCTGGGGGCCGAACTGGTCATAGTTCAGTCCCATGGACATGACCTTGCCCTTTTTGACCAGCTGGGCGGCGGCGATCACATCGTCCTCGGTGGTGTAGTTGAGCGTGCCGATTTCGTCATCGGGTCCCCACTTGCCCCAGTTCTTGTATTTCTCGGCATACTCGGCGAGGACTTCATGTGTCACGCGCATATCACTATTCGGGTTGGCCATCGTCGTTTTCCTTGTGACTAAACGTTTGGATTAATTGACATTTCGTAGCAATTTCACCGGGTTCGCCGCATGGGCGATCGGCGGGCTGCAGAACATTTGGGCGAGCATCGGGACGAGATAGTCGAGTGCCTGATCGGGGTCCGAGGGATCACACGCATCCTCGGTTAGAATCTGAATGCGGCCCGGATTCGCGAGGGTGTAGACCATTGCGCCCAGCATCATGTGGAAGCGCCAGTAAAGGTCATGGGCCGGCAGGTCCGGCAGCGCATTGCCGAGCGCGTCGAGGAAGTTGCCGCTCGAATCGTTGAAATGCAGCGCGTAGAGCTCGCGGGTCTGTTCGCTGCTCTCGGCGAGCATCCGGGCGCGCAGGCGCGCGAAGGTGACGCCACCATGGCTCCCGCGCATGCCCGGTTCGAGGAATGCGGAAATGATCTGCTCGAGGAGTGGCGGACGGCCTGGGGCCGACTCGCAAGCGGCCAGGAGTTTTTCGCGCTCCGCGGCCATTCCGGTTGCATGGCGCTCAAACACCGCGGCGAGCAGGCCCTGCTTGGATCCGAAATGATAATTGGCGGCAGCCGAGTTCGCGTCCGCCGTCGCGGTGATGGTGCGCAGCGACACGCCATTGATGCCGTACTCGGAAAACAGCCGCTCGGCGGCGTCAAGTATCCGTTGGCGCATGGCCTCACCCCGTGGCTCCGGGGCGACACCAGCATCTTCGATTGGAAGTGCCGTCACTGTTCCTCCCTGCCGTCCGTTGACCGGACGATCAGGAAGGATATTCAATCAAGCGTTTGATTGAGTCAAATGCGCTGCGTTATCGCGTGCCGGAATTCAGCACATCGGCGGCCCAGTCGGCCATGTACTCGACCGCGAGCGCGCCGTGATCGACCTGGCAATGTTCAATGCCGCCGTCATCGGGGGTGAAAACCTTGAGCTCCGCGCGCGGGCTCTTGACCGCCTCGCGGATGGTCTTCTGGGCCATTTCCAGCGGAATCTGCCGATCACCCTCGCCATGCACCACGAGCAGCGGGCATTCGATATTCGGCACGGCTTCGTCGAGGTTCATGCGGTCCACGGCTTCGAGAATTTCTTCGGCGGAATTGGTGCCGAACACCCAGTTCATATGCTCTTCCCAATGGGACACCGACAGCTTGGTGCCGGTGCCGTCCAGACGACCCCGCGTGATCTTGCCATAGTCGTTGATGGAGCCCCAGGCGATGGCGCATTTCAGGCGATGCTCGAACCCGGCGGCGCGCGGCACGTAGTAGCCGCCCAGGCTGATGCCGGCCATGCCGATCCGGTCCGAATCGACGTCGGCGCGGGTCTCGAGATAGTCGACCGCGGCACCGGCCGGTATCTCGGTCTCGGGGAACAGCTTCAGCCCGCGCAACCGCAGCGCTTCGCCGACGCCCGGATGGTCGATCAGCAGCGTTGAAATACCGCGCGCGGCATAGGCCTGCGCGACGCCTGCGAGATAAAGAAACTCCTTCATCACATCCAGGCCGTCGAAATGGATGATGCAGGGCGGCGGGCCGTCACCGGTCACCGTGCCGGGATCGGCCGGGTAGAACAGGGCGGGCAGGCTCGTGTCGTCGCCATTGTGGGAATACGGCACTTCGACCCACTCGACCGGGCCCCCCTGCCGTTCGACGCCTTTGCGGAAGACGTCGAGCATGTGCTTGTAGGTCTCGATGCGGATCGGTGCTTCGGACTTGCACATGCGCTCGGCCGTCATGAAATACACGGCCGCGCGCAGATATTTGGCGCTGGCGCTGATCCGGCGCCCGGCCGCGTCATCCGCGTCGGCGAGGCGTTCGCTGCGTTCGCCCAGCATCATCCACTGCTTGTGCCAGGCATCGTTGGCGGCGTCGTCGTTCGCGGCGGCCACCGGCTTGAGAGGCTTGAGGGCCTCATCGACTTCGGACAATACGGCGCCAGCGTTGATGGCCATCACGGCGGCCATCGACCATGGATAATTGTCGGGGAAATATTCGAACATCATGGCGGTGGTCTCCTCTGAAACGTTCTTTTTATAGATTCCGGTCCTCGCCCTTCGTCAGGCTCAGGGTGAGGACCTCATGCTGAGCTTGACGAAGTATGAGGTCAGGTTGGACGGCAGTGTCAAATGGGTCAGCCTGCGGAAAGTTCCGACATCACCTTATAGAGGTCGGCCTGGGCCTCGAAGCCGATGCCCGGACGGTCCGGGTCGAGCTTGAGATAGCCGTCAATGATTTCGGCATCGTCGGCGAAGCCGGAGAACATCCCGAAGGTGTTGGGGTAGGATTCACACAGCAGCATGCCCAGGCCGGCGGCGATATGCAGGGACATCTGGTTCCCGCCATGAGGCATGACCGAATTGCCCGCGGCCCAGCCCTGGGCGTTCAGCATCTCGACAGTGCGCGCGACGGCGACCACGCCATAGCTTTGCGGCGGGTCGATCTGCAGCACGTCATGGTTCTGGCGCATGCCACCGAAGGTCACGAGGTTTTGCATGTCCTGTTGCGAAAACAGGTTCTCACCTGTCGCCAGCGGCGGTTCGTAAATATCCGCGAGCTCGGCCATCAGTGCGAAGTCGAGAGGGTCGGTCGGCTCTTCATACCAGCGCAGTTTGTAGGGCGAGAGCGCCTTGGCATAGGCGCGCGCCGCATCGTCCGTGAGGCCGCAATTGGCGTCCACGGCCAGGTTCCAACCGTCATTGCCGACCAGTTTCAATACCGCTTCGAGCCGTTCCAGGTCTTCCGTGATGGACGCGCCACCAACCTTCATCTTGAGCTGGGTGTAGCCCATGTCGAGATAGCCGCGCATCTCGTCGAGGAGCTCGGGGGTGCCCTTGCCGGGCGCGTACCAGCCGCCGCCCACATAGACGAACATGTCCGGTTTCTCACCGCCCGGATTATAGCGGTCGGCGATGGATTGATAGGCGGGCTTCTCCTCGATCTTCGCGATCGCGTCCCAGACCGCGACCTCGATGGTGCCGATACCCACCGAGCGGTCGGAATGGCCGCCCGGCTTCTCGCCCCGCATCATGGCCGCCAGGATGGCCTCCGGGTTCAGGTTGCCGCGCGCCTCGTCGACCAGGCTGTCCGGGTCCGAGTCGAGGATGCGCGGGATAAACCGTGCGCGCATCTGCGCCCCGCAGGCATATCGCCCGGTGGAGTTGAAAGCATAGCCGACCACCGGCTTGCCGTCGCGGATCACATCGGTGATCACGGCGACAATGGAGGTGGTCATCTGGCTGAAATCGAACACCGCATTGCGCAGGCTTGAGTTCAGGGGAATCGCGGTTTCGCGGATGTCGGTGATTTGCATGGCTGCTTTTCTACGATGCTCCTGTGCTCAACGCCAACCACCGATCGTCATGCGCGGACTTGATCCGCGCATCTCCGGCGTGGTCGGCATGACGGAATGACTATTCTGATGGTGATGCGTACCGCTCCCTGATTTCGCGGCGCAGGACCTTGCCCACCGCACTGCGTGGCAGATCATCGACCAGATGCACGGCCTTGGGTGCCTTGACCGAGCCGAGCTGTTCCTTGGCATGGGCGATGATGTCGTCGGCGCTGGCGCTCGCCCCGTCGCGCAGCTGAACCGCCGCTTCGACCCGTTCGCCCCAATGGTCGTCGGCCGCCCCGAACACGACGCATTCATAGACATCCGGGTGGCGCACCAGCGCCCCCTCCACGTCCGTGGGATAGATGTTGAAACCGCCCGAGATGATCACGTCGCGCAGCCGGTCCTTCAGGAACAGATAGCCGCGCTCGTCGATCAGGCCGCCGTCTCCGGTCAGCAGCCAGCCGTCGCGGAACGCCTTTTCGGTCGCCTCCGGGTTCTTGTAATAGCCGGTCATGGTCAGGCCGCCGCGCACGACGACCTCGCCGGTCTCGCCCGGCGGCAGGATGTTGCCGTCCGGGTCCATGATCTCGACCCGCATCAGCGGCGTGGCCCGGCCGACCGAGCCGTTGTTGGCGTCCATCTCCAGTTCGGCCGCCGTCATGGTCGTGCAGACCGAGGAGGCCTCGGTCTGGCCATACAGGGTTTCGAGCGCGTGCGGGAACACGTGCTGGGCTTCGCGCACTTTTTCCGGCGGCATGGGGGCGGCGCCGTAGATCAGATGGCGCAGGTTCGGAAATGTGCGCCGCTCGATGTCCGGGTCGGCCATCGTCTTGTAGATCATGGTCGGCGGCATGAAGATCGTGCTGACCCCGCGCTTTTCGAAGGCATGCAGGATGCGGTCCGGGTCCGGCGTCGGCAGGACGATGTTGCGCCCGCCGACAGCGAAGATCGGCAGCATCAGGATGAAGGCGGCGTGGCTCACGGGGGCCGCCGCGACCTGAATGTCGTTGGTGTTCAGGCCGAACACCGACAGAACGGTGCCGATCAACGTCGTCCCTGTCCGGTAGGGCTGTATCACCGCCTTGGGCAGGCCGGTTGAACCGCCGGTGAACTTGATCGCCTGCGCACCCGTGTTCGGGTCGAGCAGATGGCGTTCGGGGCGCTTGCCGCGATGTGCATCGATCAGCCCGTCGACGGTATCGTCGGCATGGGACCGGCCGTCCGGCCCGGCGACGATGAATGGCGTATCGCCGATATTGAACGCATCGCGCGCCGCGTCGTCGGCGATCATCAGGTCCGGCTCGACGAGGTCCATCAGCGCGGTGTTCTCGACCTTGCCGCTGCGCGGGTTCACCGCCACCCAGATATGCCCCGCCAGATGGGTGGCGAGGATCGCGATCACATGCTGCAGATTGTTGAAGCCGCACGCACCGATCTTGGCCTGTGGTGCAGGCAGGCGGTCCTGCAGCGCGGCGGCGAGTGCCTCGACCCGCGCGACCAGCTCCCGATAGGTCAGCTGGGTCGTGTCGTCTTCCAGTGCGATCCCGTCGGGATTGATCTGTCGGCCGCGATAGAGGGTGTCGATGGGCAGCATCGGCGGGGTCCCGGAGAAAGTATCAGGTTGAAACGGCTATCCACATGGGCGGGCAGTTGCGTAGCATGGCAGCCTACTGACTGGTTCGCGATCCGCAAAACGGATGCGGGCACGCGGTCTCACATTCTGGGAGGAAAGCATGGCGAAGAAAATCGAACATTGTCACTGGCCCGACGCGCCCGACATCTGGATGCCCTATGCGCCGGCGATCAAGGTGACGGGCGGCACCACGGTATATCTGGCCGGGGTCACGGCCGCGCCCGTCTATCACAGCCATCCCCATGTGCCCGAGGAATTCGCCGACATGCCCGACGACATGGACGGGCAGGCGCGCGCGGTGCTGGAAAATCTCAGGAATGGCCTCGACGCGGTGGGCGCGACCTTCGACGACATCGTCACCGCCGACCGTTTCCTGACCGACATGGAACAGCAGGACGATCTCAACCGGGTGTGGGCGGAGTATTTCGGCGATGCCAAGCCGGCCACGACGACCGTGCAAATCGTGCGGCTCGCGACCGATCCGCGTTGTATTCTTGAAGTCAACGCGATCGCGGTCATCGACTGACCGCGATCGCGATTACCGTCGGTTAGAACTGGGCCGAAAGCTTGTCCATGCATGCAAACGACACGCGGCTGTTGGGCTCCGTGGTGCCCGGCATGGTCGCCCAGCCGGCTTCCTGAACCATCTTGCTCCGGTCGAAACTGCGCGCTTCCTCGAGTTTTGACATCGTCACGTCGTACATCGGATCCTGCTTTGCCTGTGACAGGCAAATGGGCAGCAGGGCGGCGGTTACTGCGCTACGGGCCTGATCGTCGGCCTGATCCTGTGCCGTGCCTGCCGACACCCAGCCCGCGACGTTGAAGCCGCCGATTGCGAGCAGGATCGCGCCGGCGAAGGCACCAATAATTGCAGGCTTAATCCAAATGGGAAGACTCATTATTATTTTCCTTTTGTTTGAAGCGATAATTTAATTCTCGAAATTTATTTTTCCAGAATATTGTTTTGACATAATACTTCCGAAATAAAAACAGCAACGTAACATATTTAAACATTATGAGGCCGCGGATTGCCGGGCTCGCCGCGTGCCGGTTAGCGCTGCGGCGGTGGCGCGTCGCGGTATTTTCGGATCAGCTCATCGGGGTCCAGGCTGTCCACCTGGCGCAACTTGGGGAACAGCCAGGCGAAGCTGACGGCGACGGTGACGGTGGCCGCCCCGCCGACCAGGACGGCAGGGACCGTACCCCACCAGTGGGCGGTGACGCCGGACTCGAACTCGCCCAGTTCGTTGGACGCACCGATAAACACCGCGGTGACGGCGCTGACCCTCCCGCGCATCTCGTCGGGCGTGATGATCTGCACCAGATTCTGACGCACGAACACGCTGACCGAGTCCGCGAGACCCATGACGATCAGCGCCGCCGCCGAGAGCCAGAATAATTCCGACACGCCGAACACCATCACGCCGACCCCGAACGTGCCGACGGCGATCAGCAATTTGACCCCGGCGCGCCGTGTGACCGGGTGCTGGGTCATGTAAAGCGCGCCGATGAATGAGCCGAGCGTGAAGGCCGAGCGCAGCAGTCCGAACCCGTCCGCGCCCACGTTGAGGATGTCTCTGGCATAGACCGGCAGCAGGGCGATGGCGCCGCCGAACAGAACCGCGAACAGGTCGAGGCCGATCGCGCCGAAGATCACCTGCCGCGAGGCGATGAATTTGAACCCGCCGAGAATGTTGCTGATGGTGATGGGGGCGGCGCTGACAATCTGCACGGGCTTGCGCACCATCCCGGCGAGGATCGTCGCCAGCACGAACACGGCGACAGCAAGGACATAGACAAAGAACTCGTCCTGTCCGCGTGCCGCGCCGAAGGCGATGAGCAGACCGGAAATGGTCGGGCCGATGATCCGGGCCATCTGGAAGCCGGTCGCCGACCAGGCGATGGCATTGGCGAGGTCTTCCTTCGGCACCAGATTGGGCACGATGGCCATTTGCGCGGGCGCCTGGAAGGCGCGCGCGACACCGAACAGCACCAGAATCGCCAGGATCAACCGGAAGTCGATCCCCCCGGACCATGTGCCCCACAGCAGGGCGGCCGCGCAGACCGTCTGCAATGCCACGCAGCCGAAGATGATGCGCATCCGCGGCAGCCGGTCCGCGGCGAGGCCTGAGACCAGAAACAAAAGCGCGAAGGGCGCGAACTGAGCGAACCCGATCAGGCCCAGATTGAGCTCGCTCGATGTGAGCCGGTAGACCTGCCAGCCGACCGTGGTAACCAGCATCTCCGTGGCCAGGATGCCCGACACACGCGTGGCCCAGAAGTATCGGAAGTCGCGATGGCGCAAAGCGCGCGCGCCGGTGAGTTGACTGCGCGGCGCGGGCGGTGGGGTTTCGGTGGTGGACATGGGCCCGGAGGGGAAGGGTTGAGCCGGACGACGGCTGTTTGCCCAACCTACGTAGCGGCGCGGGTTTCGCGTGTCAAAGCGGGACGGCGAGGGCTATCCTCGCGGTTCCTCGCTTTGTCCGAACCCCGTGAGCGCAACATGACCAGCAGCCGCATTTCCCCCGACCAACTTCGCAGTAGCCGCTGGCTCGACGGCCAGACCATGCGCGCCTTCAGCCATCGCGGGCGCCTGCGCCAGCTCGGCTTCAGCCCGGAGGACTTCGGCGGCAAACCGGTCATCGGCATCATCAACACCTGGTCGGACCTGAACACCTGCCACGGCCATTTCCCCGAGCGCGCCGAACAGATCAAGCGCGGGGTGCTGCAGGCGGGCGGCTTCCCGGTCGAGATGCCGGCGAT
This sequence comes from Pseudomonadota bacterium, assembly GCA_027618305.1. GTDB lineage: Bacteria > Pseudomonadota > Alphaproteobacteria > UBA6615 > UBA6615 > UBA8079. Next base: position 17,619 of record JAQCFD010000007.1, on the reverse strand, counting down.
CACGCTGGGCGAGATCCTGATGAAGCCGACCACCATGCTCTATCGCAACCTGCTGGCGATGGAGGCGGAAGAGTTGATCCGCTCCTACCCGGTCGACGGGGTTGTGCTGATGGGCGGCTGCGACAAGACCACGCCGGCGCTGATCATGGGCGCGGTCTCGGCGGGGGTGCCGCTGATCTACATGCCGGCGGGCACCATGCTGCGCGGGTTCTGGAACGGCGAGACCCTGGGCAGCGGCACCGACCACTGGAAATATTATGCCGAGTATCGCGCGGGTAATGTGGATGCTTCGGTGGTGGACGAAGTACTCGCCGGGGCGTCGCGCTCGTCGGGCACCTGCATGACCATGGGCACGGCGGCGACCATGATGTCGATCACCGAGGCGCTCGGCCTCACCCTGCCGGGTGCCTCCTCGATCCCCGCGCCGGATTCCAACCACGGCGTGATGGCGGCGGCCAGCGGTCGGCGCATCGTCGAGATGGTCTGGGAAGACCTGACCCCCGACAAGATCCTGACCGCGGCCTCCTTCGACAATGCGATCACGGTCGACATGGCCATCGGCGGCTCGACCAACGCGATCATCCACTTGGTGGCGATGGCCGGGCGGGCCCATATCGATATTCCCCTGTCGCGCTTCGATGAGATTTCCAGGCGCACGCCCTGGCTGGCCAACATCCGGCCGTCGGGCGAATTCCTGATGGAGGATTTCTATTATGCGGGCGGTCTGCGGGCCCTGATGCGGGAGCTGGGTGACCTGCTCGACGGCGACGCGGCGACGGTCTCCGGTCGACCGCTGGGCGACTCCTACGCCGATGCACCGCTCCACAATGACGACGTCATCCGCCGCCGCGACAACGCCTTGAGCGCCGACGGCGGCACGGTGGTGCTGTTCGGCACACTCGCGCCCGATGGCGCGGTGATCAAGCAATCTGCCGCCGACCCGTCATTGCTGAAACATACCGGCCCCGCCGTGGTGTTCGCCGACCGGGCCGATCTCGATGCCCGCATCGACGATCCCGACTTGGATGTCACGGCGGAGTCCGTTCTGGTACTCCAGAACGCCGGGCCCGTCGGCGCGCCGGGCATGCCCGAATGGGGCCAGTTGCCGATCCCGAAGAAACTGCTCGAGGCGGGCGTGCGCGACATGGTGCGGATTTCCGACGCCCGCATGTCCGGCACCAGCTACGGCACCTGTGTCCTGCATGTGGCGCCCGAGGCCCATATCGGCGGGCCGCTGGCGCTGGTCCGCGACGGCGACATGATCACGCTCGATGTCGAGGGCCGACGGATCGATCTGGATGTGAGCGCCGATGAACTCGCCCAGCGCCGGGCCGACTGGACGCCCCGCAAGAAGATCCCCGCGCGCGGCTACGTGTCCATGTATGCCGAGCATGTGACCCAGGCGAACCGGGGCTGCGACTTCGACTTCCTGCACGCCGGAGAGCTCATCCCCGAGCCGGAGATTTTCTAGTGCTCCGCCGGGCCGCGACGCTGCCGGAAATCATAAAATGTTTTGGGATTTCTGTTGATCGAACTGGTGCCGCCGGAGTGAATTGAACACTCGACCTCGCCATTACCAATGGCGCGCTCTACCCCTGAGCTACGGCGGCACGATGGTCGAAAAACGCGCGGGTTATGCCACGGGTATTGCTGTGCAGCAAGGCCATGGTTGGCGCATGATACGCGGCGTGCAAGAATCCGCCCGCTTTCATATTGCGATCCCCATTGAGGCCACTGCTTTGTTCGACCGTTTTCGCAAGGAACTCCAGCGTCACCGCCAGCGGCCTTTCCTCGAGGCCGTCGCCGCCGCTTGCGCTTTGGTCGCCACGGCGGATGGCGAAGTCAGCTTCTCGGAACGCGCGCGCCTCGATGCGGTGGTCGAAAGCCTGTCGGAACTGCGGCTGTTCGATCCCCATGAGGTGGTCAATGCGTTCGATGAGCATGTCGCCGTGTTGGCGGCGGATGCCAACGGCGGCCACAACAAGATGCTGAAGACGATTACGGCAGGCACCGGCAACGAGGGGGCGGCCGATCTGCTGTTGCGGATCAGCGTCGCCATGAGCCTTGCCGACGGGCGCGACAGCGCCGACGAACAAAAAGTCATCGTCCAGATTTGCGCGGCCCTCGGCCTCGCGCCCGAGGCGGCGTCGGCCGCCTTCGACGCGCTGGCCGAGTAACCGCAAGACCCCGACAACGGAGAGCCGCATGCTCAAACTCGTGAACCCGGATACACTGCCGGCACCGGCCAGCAACTACAGCCATATCGTCGAAGTGCCAGAAGGCACCCGCCTGATCTTTGTCTCGGGCCAGGTCGGCCTCGATACGGACGGCAACTGCGCCGAGGATTTCGCCGGTCAATGCAATCAGGTGTTCGCGAACATCAAGGCGGCGCTCGCCGCGATGGACATGCAGATGTCCGATCTGGTGCGTTTGAATGCCTATCTGACCGATGCGGGCGATGTCGGCGGTTTCCGCGATATCCGCGACAAGTGGATGGAAGGTCACGCTGCCGCGTCGACGCTCGTGATGGTGCCGGCCCTGGCCGCACCGAACTGGAAGGTCGAGGTCGAAGTCGTTGCGTCCCACAGCAAGTAGGCGCGGGTCACGATGACCGGGAAGACCCCGGGCAAACCAGGCGGGAAGAAGACCTCCCAGACCGAAAGTGAGCGGGCCCGCGAGGCCCGTCAGGCGGCGGCCCTGCGTGAGAACTTGCGCAAGCGCACCGCCCAGCGCCGGGAGCGTCGCGCCACCACGACCGACTCAGGGCCGGGCGGTGACGACGGATAGACCGTTAAAGCATTGATTATAATGCTATAATTGTTATCCACCGGGTTCGCTTGAGAGCGGGTGGACCATCGGTTACAAGCGATAACAGGTCTATTCGCGCCCATGGGGCGCCCATGGGGATTCGTTTCATGCCGATCATGCCCGATAACTGGATTCGCCGGATGTCTCAGGACACCGGCATGATCGAGCCGTTCGTCGATGAGCAGACGCGTGAAGGGGTCATATCCTATGGCCTGTCGTCCTACGGCTACGATGCGCGGGTGTCGCGCGAGTTCAAAATCTTCACCAACGTCCACTCGGTCACGGTCGACCCGAAGAATTTCAACGAAGAGAGCTTTGTGGACCGGGAGACCGATGTCTGCGTCATCCCGCCGAACTCCTTCGCGCTGGCGCGCACGGTCGAGTATTTCCGCATTCCCCGCGACGTGCTGGTGATCTGCCTGGGCAAGTCCACCTATGCGCGCTGCGGCATCATCGTGAACGTCACCCCGCTGGAGCCCGAGTGGGAGGGGCATGTGACGCTGGAGTTCTCCAACACCACGCCGCTGCCCGCGAAGATTTATGCCAACGAAGGCGCGTGCCAGTTCCTGTTCCTGAAGGGCGAGGGCGAGCCCGATGTGTCCTACGCGGACCGGAAGGGCAAATACATGCACCAGCGCGGCATTACGGTGCCCAAGCTCTGATGGCGATGACCGACCGTATCTCACCCGACGACACGCAATTGCCGCATTCGCCGACTATCCGGCAATCTTCCAGCAACAGCAGCCGGTAACGGAACGCGATGGACAAGATCAGGATCCGGGGTGGTCACGCGCTGAATGGCGTCATTCGGATTGGTGGCGCCAAGAATGCGGCCCTCCCGTTGATGGCGGCGAGCCTGCTGACCGACGAAGCGCTGGTGCTGTCGAATGTGCCGCACCTCGCCGACATCACAACCATGGCCAATCTGCTGGGCCAGCACGGCGTGCTGGTGTCCCTCGAGGGACATGCGGGCAATGGCGGCCATGTTGGTCGGGTCATGTCCCTGACCGCCAGCAAGATCACCAGCACCACCGCTCCTTATGACCTCGTGCGCCGGATGCGCGCCTCCGTGCTGGTGCTGGGGCCGATCGTCGCCCGCGAGGGCGAGGCGACCGTGTCCCTGCCGGGCGGCTGCGCCATCGGCACCCGGCCGGTCGACATTCACCTGTCGGGTTTGGAAGCGCTGGGCGCGGAAATCGAGGTCGAGGCCGGTTACATCCGGGCCAGCGCGCCGAAGGGCCTGCGCGGGGCGCGTTTCGTGTTTCCCAAAGTCTCGGTCGGCGCGACCGAGAATTTGCTCCTCGCCGCGTCGCTGGCGACGGGCGAGACCGTTTTCGAGAATGCCGCGCGGGAGCCGGAGATCACAGACCTTTGCGAGTGTCTGATCGCCATGGGCGCGAAGATCGATGGGGTCGGTACGGCGACCCTGACCGTGCAGGGCGTCGATCGCCTTCACGGGGCCGAGCACGCGATCATGCCCGACCGGATCGAGGCGGGCACCTATGCGATGGCGGCGGCGATCACCGGTGGGACGGTGGAGCTTGAGGGCGCACGGCTCGACCATATCGAGGCCGCGGCGGCGCAGTTGCGCAAGACAGGTGTGACCATCGAGACCCGCAACGGCGGTATTTTTGTCAGCCGCGCCAACTCCGAATTGTCGGCCGTGGATGTCGAGACCGATCCGTATCCCGGATTTCCGACCGATCTGCAGGCGCAGTTCCTGGCCCTGATGACGACCGCGAAGGGGGCCTCGGTGATCACCGAGACGATCTTCGAGAACCGCTTCATGCATGTGCCGGAGCTGCAGCGCATGGGTGCGGATGTCACAATTCAGGGCAGCGCGGCGATCGTGCGCGGGGTCGGTCGGCTCAAAGGGGCGCCGGTGATGGCGTCGGATCTGCGGGCCAGCGCGTCGCTGGTGCTTGCCGGGCTCGTTGCCGACGGCGTGACCGAAGTGCGGCGGATTTATCATCTCGATCGCGGCTATGAGCGGCTTGAGGAAAAACTCCGCCTGGTCGGCGCCGACGTCGAGCGGGTCGAGGACAGCTGATGCCCGCCGACGCGCCACTGTTGAAGCTCGCCGCGACGGACGAAGATGATCTGGCGATTGTCTCCGGGGCGCTGCAGGACGCGATCGTGCCCATCGGCGACATCAGCTTCCAGCCCGATGACAGGCGTTTCGTGTTCGTCGCCAACCGGTTCCGCTGGGAGGTTGACGGCGTTCCCAGGGCTGGCAGGAACGCCGAGCGCATCAACGCCGGCGTGGTTTTCTCCAACGTTGTGGATGTGAAGCGCCGGGGCATCGATTTCACCGCCCGCGGCACCTTCTTGAATCTCCTTGCCATCTCCTGCGAGCTCGATGCCGGGGGCGATGGGCCCACCGTGCAATTGACCTTCTCCGGAGATACGGCTATTCGGCTGCAAACGACCGGACTTCTCTGTCATCTGGAGGATTTCGGCGAAGCATGGCCGACCCAGTGGCGGCCCGAGCACGCGGACCGGTAACAGCCGCCGTATCATCGCGAGGTGCGAACCTCCGGTACCCGGCAGCCCCGATTTGTGGTCCATGGAAGGTGTGACGTGGCGACAAAGACCGAGAAACTGATCCTTGCCCTGCCGAAAGGCCGAATTCTGGGCGAAGTGATGCCGTTGCTCAACCATGTGGGCATCGAGCCCGAAGCCGCTTTTCACGACCCCGAGTCTCGTCTGTTGCGGTTCGAGACCTCGGTGCCGGGCGTGGACATCATTCGTGTGCGCGCGTTCGATGTCACCACTTTCGTGGCCTTCGGCGCGGCGCATTTTGGTGTCGCCGGCAGCGATGTGATCATGGAGTTCGATTATCCCGAACTCTACGCCCCCATTGACCTCGGTATCGGCGCGTGCCGCCTGGCCGTGGCGGCACCGCAATCGGTCGTCGCAGTGGACGATCCCGCGCGCTGGAGCCATGTGCGTGTCGCCACCAAATATCCCAACATGACCCAGCGGCATTTCGCCCGGCGCGGTGTTCAGGCGGAATGCATCAAGCTGAACGGTTCCATCGAACTGGCCCCGTCGCTCGGCCTGTGCCGGCGGATCGTCGATCTCGTCTCGACCGGGTCCACGCTGAAGGCCAACGGGCTGGTGGAGATCGAGACGATCGCGGAGATCAGCTCGCGTCTCGTGGTCAACCGGGCGGCGCTGAAGACCCGCGCGCCGGAAATGACAGGCTGGATCGACCGGTTCCGTGACGCCGCCCAGGAAGTCCGTGATGTCGCGTAGGCTCGACGCCGCGCACGCAGATTTCGACACGTCGTTTTCCGCCTTGTTGGCCGAACGCCGTGAGGCCGGCGTCGATGTGCGCGGTGACGTCGAGGCCATCATCGCCCGGGTAAAGGCGGACGGTGACGGCGCGCTCCTGGCGCTGACCGAAAAGTTTGATCGTCTGCGCCTCACCGCGGCGGGTCTGCGCGTCAGCGCCGACGAGATTGCAGCCGCGCGGGCCGCCTGCGACGCCGACGCGCTCGCGGCGCTCGAGACGGCGCGGTCGCGCATCATCGCCTATCACGAGAACCAGCGGCCCGCTGACTTCGACTATGTCGACGATCTGGGGGTCCGGCTGGTCAGTCGCTGCCGCCCGGTCGCCGCGGCGGGCCTTTACGTGCCCGGCGGCACGGCCGCCTATCCCTCGTCGGTCCTGATGAACGCCGTCCCGGCCCGGGTCGCGGGCGTGGACCGTATCGTCATGGTCGTGCCGTCGCCCGACGGGATCCTGAACCCGCTGGTGCTCGCCGCCGCGGAAATCGCCGGCGTGGACGAGGTCTATCGCGTGGGCGGGGCCCAGGCGGTCGCCGCCCTGGCGTATGGGACCGAGACGATCGCGCCGGTCGACAAGATTGTCGGCCCGGGCAACGCCTATGTGGCCGAGGCCAAGCGCCAGGTCTTCGGCGTCGTGGGGATCGATATGATCGCCGGCCCGTCCGAAATTCTGGTGGTCGCCGAGGTCGGCGCGAACCCGGTCTGGATTGCGGCCGATCTTCTGAGCCAGGCCGAACATGACACCAGCGCCCAGTCGGTCCTGATGACCGATGACGCGGGCTTTGCCGACGCCGTGGCGGCGGAGGTCCTGCGTCAGATCCCCGAATTGCCGCGCCGCGAGATTGCCGGCGCGAGCTGGGAAAAGTTCGGTGCGGTGATCGTGCTGCGCGATCTGGGCGACGCGCTGCAGATAGTCGCCCGGATGGCGCCCGAGCATCTTGAGTTGATCGGCCCGCGTGCCGAAGCGATGGCACCGGACATCCGCAATGCGGGTTCGATTTTCCTCGGCGCCTATGCGCCGGAGGTTCTTGGGGATTACGTGGCGGGACCGAACCACGTGCTGCCCACCGCGCGCACGGCGCGGTTCTCGTCCGGCCTCGGGGTGCTCGATTTCATGAAGCGCAGCTCGATGTTTCAGGCCAACGAAGAGAGCTTTCGCGCGCTCGCCGGCCCCGCCATGACGCTTGCGCGCGCCGAGGGGCTTGAGGCCCATGCCCGCGCGGTCGAGGTGCGGCTCACAGGCGACCCGACATCCCCGTCGGACCACGATTGAGCCGGCGCCGGATCTGCGATGGCTGAATCCGAGAACAGGATCGCGCGGGTCGAGATCGATAACCCCGGCGTCGTTCGCTACCACCCCGACGTGGAGCGTGAGATCGAGGTCGCGATCTATGATCTGGTCGAAGCCAATGTTTTCGCGCCGGACGCCAGCCATTTCGGCGACGTGCCCGAGGGGCCCTTTGTTTTGATCCTGCGGGCGCAGGGCCGACAGCTTCAGTTCGATGTCGCGAATGAAACCGGTGCGCCCGTCGGGGCCCTGTCGCTGCCGCTGACCCCGTTCCGCAAAGTCATCAAAGATTATTTCACGGTTTGCGAAAGCTATTACGACGCGATCCGGGCTTCCTCCCCGGCGCAAATCGAGGCGCTCGATATGGGCCGGCGCGGTCTGCACAACGAAGGCTCCGAGCAACTCCGCGAGTTGCTGGACGGCCGTATCACCCTCGATCACAACACGTCGCGGCGGCTGTTCACGCTGATCTGCGCGCTGCATATCCGGGCCTGATGATGACCGGGGGGCTGCCAGGAAGTGTCTTGTTCGCATGCGATCACAACACCATCCGCTCGGTCATGGCCGAGGCGATCATGAAGCATCTGGTCGGGCACCGTGTGTATGTCGACAGCGCCGGCGTGCAGCTGACCGGCGACGAGGCCGATCCGTTTGCGATTGCCGCGATGCGGGAGATCGGCCTCGACATCTCCGGGCACCGGGCCAAGAGCTTCGACGACCTGCCGGATGATTCGGTGGACCTGATCATCACCTTCAGCCCCCAGGCGCAGCATCGCGCGGTCGAGTTTACCCGCACGATTGCCTGTGAGCTCGAGTACTGGCCCCTGATGCATCCGGCGGATGTCAGCGGTCCGCGGGAGGTTCGGATGCAGGCCTATCGCGATGTGCGCGATGCGCTTTTCGAGCGGATCCGGGCACGTTTTCCGAGCCCTGACCGGGTCGTGTGAGGCCTGGATATACCTGGAACTCCCGAAAACGCTTGAAATTACGGCAGTTTTCGGGTTGCTTGCCCCATCCCGCGACAATGCGGCACCACTTCAACAATGCGACGATGCGTATGGCAAAAGAAGACCTACTCGAATTTTCCGGCACCGTGACCGAAATCCTGCCCAACGCGATGTTCCGCGTCGAGCTCGACAACGGCCATGAAGTCCTTGCGCACACCGCCGGCAAAATGCGCAAACACCGTATTCGCGTTCTCGCCGGTGACAAGGTGAACGTGGAAATGACGCCCTATGATCTGAGCAAGGGGCGCATCACGTTCCGCTTCAAGTAAGCGCGTGACTATTCCCGGCCCGCCGCCATCGTCGGTGGGACACCGTATTCTGAAAATGTTCAAAGACCCTGGGGGCACGCCGTGAGCCAGCGCCTTGTACTGGCATCCGCCTCGCCGCGGCGACTCGATCTGCTGGCGCAGATCGGTATCGTCCCCGATGGGGTTCTACCCGCCGAGATCGACGAGATGCCGCGGCCCGGTGAGCTCCCGCTCGCGACCGCCAAACGTCTGGCCGCCATGAAGGCCGACGCGGTTGCCCTGCAGGCGCCCGGCGCCTTCGTGCTGGCCGCCGACACGGTCGTCGCGGTCGGTCGCCGCCAGCTCGGCAAGCCGGGCGACAGCGTCGAGGCAAAGGCATTTCTTGAGATGCTGTCGGGGCGCCGCCATCGGGTGCTCGGCGGGATTTCCGTGATCGCGCCGGACGGGCGCCGGTCCGACCGCCTGTCCACGACCAGTGTCCGCTTCAAACGCCTGGCCGAGGCCGAGATCGCGGCCTACCTCGCCACCGATGAATGGCAGGGCAAGGCGGGTGGTTATGCGATCCAGGGCGGTGCCGGGGCCTTCGTTCCGGCGATCAACGGGTCTTATACCAACATCGTCGGCCTCGATCTGGCGCTGGCGAAGTCCATGCTCGAAGGGCTGGGCTGGAAAGCAAACACGTGAGCAAATACAGCACGACCATCATTATCGACAGCGGCCCCGGCGAAATGCGTGGCGCACTTGTTCGTGCCGGCGCGGTCTGGGATGTCGTCCACCACCGTGACGCGGAACCGAGCCTGATCGGCGCGGTCTATCGCGGTCGCGTGCGCAAGGTCGACCACGGGCTGAACGGTGCCTTCGTCGATATCGGGCAGGGCGCGGAGGCCTATCTGCGCGCGCGCGATGCCTCCGACCCCTCCGACAAGACGCCGCGCAACGCGCGGATCGGTGAGCGGGTGAATGAAGGCATGCAGATCGATGTGCGGGTGGTCGCCGACGGTTTCGCCGACAAGGGACCGCGCATCGCCCGCGTCTCGCCGGACCCGATGTTTACGGACAAGACCGCACCCGATTGTCTCGAATCACCGCCGACGGCGGTCGGTCTGATCCTCGAACGTTTCGCCACCGGCGACACGGATCAGATCATCTGCGGCGACGCCGCGATCGAGAATGCCGCACGCGCCTGGGTCGCCGAGTATCTTCCGGACCTCGCGGCGGTGATCGCGCGGGGGTCGGGGGATCTGTTTGCCAAGCATGATATCGATGACGAGATCGAGGGGGCGCTGTCGCGGCGCGTGCGGATTCCCGGCGGTGCGGAGCTCGTGTTCGACATGGCCGAGGCGATGTGCGTGATCGATATCAATTCGGCGGCCGCCGTTGGCAAGTCCGGCCGCGCCTCGCGCGACGTGAACCAGAAGGCGATGCCCGAGATTGCCCGCCAGCTGCGCCTGCGCAACATCGCCGGCGCGATTGTCATCGACGCGCTGAAGATGAGCGCGCGCGACGACCGCAACCGGGTGCTCGCTGCCCTGCGGAGCGCGTTGAAGGATGACCCGGGGGCGTGTCACGTGCTGGGCATCACCAACCTGGGGCTGATCGAGATGACCCGCACGCGGACCGGCCTGTCTCTGGCTGACCGCATGCAGACACCGGCCCCCGCGCCGGAATTGTCGGTCGATGCGGTGGCCTATGCCGGGTTGCGCGCCGTGGTGCGCGCGGCGGCGGCCAAGCCGTCGGGCGGCTACCGTCTGCTGGTGTCCCGGGCCGTCGCCGAGGCGCTCGGGGGTCGGCTACAAAGCGCGCGCGACCAGGCGGCGCAGACCGTCGGGCGGTTGGACATTATCGCCGAGGCCGAGCGCGCGAATGACCGATTCGAGGTCATGCTAGGGTCTGCCTGAAGCCCGCCCACTGCCCAACGACTACGGCTCTACCCACGATGGCCAAATCCTGTCCGATCTGTTCGAACGATGCCGATGAGAAGCATCGGCCTTTCTGTTCCGAGCGCTGCGCCAATGTCGATCTGTCGCGCTGGCTGGGGGGCAATTACCGCATCCCGACCGACGAAGCGCCCACCGTCTACGAGGGCGGATTGAACGACGGCGAGGAAGATCAGGGGTGAGCGCTGGACAGGGGGTGGGAATTTACGTATATCCGCGCCTCCAACTGGACATGTGCCCGGGTAGCTCAGTTGGTAGAGCACGCGACTGAAAATCGCGGTGTCGGTGGTTCGAATCCGCCCCCGGGCACCATTTCTTCACATTCCCGAATCCGGCGCGCGCCTAACCGCGCTTGAACAGGACGTTCACCGTGCCGTCCCGCGGTTCGAACGGCACGCCGCGGCGCAGGTCGATGGCGTGGAAGCCGCGTTCGCCGAGATGGGCGATCAGGTCGGCGCCCGTATAGCCGAACTGGGCGAAGGCGCTCTCGCTGTACTCGACCAGCAGCTCGATGTCGGGGCTGCGGGCGAGCGTCTCCTCGGCGCCGCGCAGCGCGAACAATTCGAAGCCTTCGATGTCGATCTTCATGAAACGGACGGAACGCGGGTCCGCCGCCAGGACCGAATCGATGGTCACAACCGAGATGTCCGATGATCCCCCGTTTGTGTTCTCCGCTTGTGTCTCCATCCGCGCGGTCGAGAGATTGCCCTCCACCTGCATGGCGCCGGCCGCGTTCGCCTCGCCGCAGGCCGAGGGTTCGATGACGACATTGGTGAGATTGTTCAGGGAAATGTTGCGCGCGAGGATCGAGAGGTTGGCCGGGACCGGTTCGAAGGCGAAGACCTTGCCGTCCGGTCCGACAAGGGTGCCGAACAGCGCGGCGAAGAAACCGATATTCGCACCCACATCCACCGCCAGGTCGCCGGGCTCGAGGCACGCGCGCGCATAGGCAGCCTCTTTCTTGTTGAAGCCCTTGCCGAGCAGCGGCGCGCTGGTGGAGCGCGGGTCCAGATAGAGCTGGAACCCGCCCATGTCGACGGGGCGGCGCATCAGCATCCATCGGCCCAGCGCGGCCATGCCGGTCACGGTCGCCAATCCGCGCACGGTGCCGGCGACCAACGGGACCCGACCGATGCCTTCGCCGGCGAGGATTCTCTGATAGGTCTTGAATGCGCCTTTGATCATGGGTGGAAACTACACCGATTCCTTGGGTGCGCTTGTCTCAAGTCGCGATGAATCGTTAACGTGACCAGGAGAAAGAAACGGGGAGACGGGATTTGACCTTCACCATCTGGCACTGGCTGGTCGTGCTCGCCCTTGTGGTGCTGAGCATACTGTTCCCGTTGGTTGTCGTCGCCATCGCGCCGGACGACCGGCAACTTGATCGCAAGGGCTTTGCGATCCGGCTGCTGGCAATTGCCGGAAACTTTGTGATGGCGATCATACTGGTGTTCATCATCATAAACGTCATCGGCTTGGGAAGCGGGGCGGTTGCGTTCGCCTTGACGCTGTTTCTCATGGCGTTTGTCGCGTGCGAATGGCTCCTGTTCACGTTCATGATCGTCTGGTGGTCCGTTCAGCGCGGGCATGCGCTTGGGCATCCGCGCAAACGCGCTCTGCGTTACATGGTGCCGATCATCGGGTTGTCGTATGCGGTGGAATTGCTTCGGGCCACGAAAGGGCCCGACGAGCCCACCGGTGTGATCTTGAAGGGTTAAACCGGCGTACGCCGGCCGGGACTTCGTTTGACGCCGGTCCCTCCGCCATGCTTCCGTTCTGCCCGTGAACTAACCCGGGGAGAGAAGCTTTGTCCGTCGCCCGTCATCCGCGCCCGCCCGAACTCGTCGATGCCTCGCTCGAGGAGATCATGGACACCCATGTCGCGCGCTACCGAGACCGTGTGCCCGACTGGGAGGCCTTCGAGGATGCCAAGATCGAGGGCTATCGCCGCGCCCAGCACCGCTTCATCGGGGCCGGCGGCTCGGGCAAGCATGACGACGCCAATGTCATCCCGGCCCGCGCCCACACCTTGTCGATCATGTACGTGAACCCGGGGCAGGGGAACGCCGCCCACACCCACGAGGTGGAGGAGACCTTCTTCGTGCTGAAGGGGCTGCTCGATGTCTTCGTCGAGGACGAGGACGGGCGCCGGCTCGAGACCCGCCTCGGCCCCTGGGAGTGCATCACCTGCCCGCCCGGGGTGATCCACGGCTACGACAACAACAGCCTGGAGCCGGTCTGGTTTCAGGTCATGCTCGGCCGGGGCAAGCCCGAGACGATGGGCTATGCCGACGAAAACCTGTACGCCAATCGCGATGGTCATCTGAAGAAGGGCGACTAGTCGCCAAAAACATCAAAGGGGAGGAGCCATCATGGCCCGACGCATCATCGATCTGAGCCTCGACATCGAGGACAACATGCCGTCCCACAAGCTGTTCCAGAGCCCGGTCTATCTCAAGGCGATGACCCATGAGAACACCAAGGCGCTGGAGCTCGGCACGCCGGATGACCCGATCACCTTCCAGACCAACTTCATCTCGACGCTCGACCATGTGGGCACCCATGTGGACGCGCTGCGCCATTTCGACCCCAACGGTGCGTCGATCGACGAGATGCCGCTCGACCGGTTCTTCGGCAAGGCCGTGTGTTTCGACATGCGCCATGTCGGTGACCTGGGTGACATCGACGTCGCCGACATGGAGAAGGCCGAGGCAGAATCCGGCGTGACCATCGATGGGCACATCATCCTGCTCTGTACCGGCCTGCACAAACGCCACTACCCCAACCGCGAGGTCGTGCTGTCGAACGCCGGCATCACGGTCGCCGCGACTCAGTGGATGTATGACCGCGGCTCGCGCCTGCACGGGGTCGAGGGACCGTCCACGGACAAGCCGTCCGACAGCCTGTTCGCCCAGCACCGGATCTGTCGCGAGCTCGGCATCAGCCATATGGAGTGGCTGGTCAATCTCGAAGACCTGATCGGGTTGGGTGAGTTCGAGTTCTTCGGTGTGCCGCTCCGGTTCAAGGGCGGGTCCGGTTCGCCGATCCGCGCCTTCGCCATAGTTGATGAATAGATCGACGACTGATCAAACCAGAAGAGGCGCCCTCATGGCCCATGAATTCGACTATATGAGCGCCAGTGAGTTGCGCCTGCGCATTGGCCGCAAGGACATCTCGCCGGTCGAGCTGACCCGGCGTTCGCTGGAGCGGGCGGAGGCGGTCCAGGCGGACCTGAATCCGTTCTTCGTGCTGTTTGAGGACAAAGCCCTCGCCGCGGCACGGGCGGCGGAGGACGCCGTCATGTCCGGTGGCGCGCTGGGTGCGCTGCATGGACTGCCCATGTCGGTGAAGGACCTGATCTCGGTCGGCGATGCGCCGTTTGCGTTCGGGTCGAAGGTCATGGCGGACAATATCGCACCCGACGACGCGCCCGCCGTCGAGCGCGCGCGGGCAGCCGGTGCCGTGGTCATCGGCAAGACCACGACCAGCGAGTTCGGCTGCAAGCCGGTGGGTGATTCCCCGCTGACCGGGGTCACACGCAACCCCTGGAACCGGGACAAGACCCCGGGCGGGTCGAGTGCGGGGGCGGGCGCGTCGATCGCCGCCGGTGTCACGCCGTTCGGGCTGGGCACGGACGGTGGCGGCTCGATCCGCATTCCCTGTTCGCTGACCGGGCTCGCCGGCATCAAGGGCAGCTTCGCCCGGGTGCCGGTCTGGCCGACCACCGCAACCCCGACGTTGGCCCATGTCGGGCCGATGGCGCGGAACATGCGCGACGCGGCGTTGTTGTTCTCGGCGATCGCCGGCTACGACGCGCGCGACCCGTTCGGCATCGCCGGCGACGTGCCCGATGTGATTGGCGCCTGTGAGCAGTCGGTTGCGGGCATGCGCATCGCCTGGAGCCCCACCCTGGGCTACGCCAGGCCGGACCCGGAAGTGGTCGAGATCGTCGCGGCGGCGGTCCGCAAGTTCGAGGATGCGGGCGCCCATGTGGAACAGGTCGACGACGTGTTCGACGAAGACCCGGCCGATCTCTGGTCGGCGGAATTCTATGCCGGGGTCGGCATCAAGCTGCGCACCGTGCTGGAGAACCAGCGCGACATGCTCGACCCGGCCGTGGCCGATATCCTGGAGCCTGCGCTCGGTCAGGAGATGCGCGACTATTACACCAAGGTGTTTGAGCGTTACGTTTTGCGCGACCGGATGGCGGCGCTGTTCACGAAATACGACGCGCTGATCTCGCCGGTCCTGCCGGTCTCATCTGTCGATGTGGGGGTCAACGTCCCCGCGAGCCACGCCGACCGGAACCTGGTGTCCTGGGTCTACTACACCTACCCGTTCAACCTGACGGGCCAGCCGGCGGCGTCCGTGTGTGCCGGGATCGCCAGCGACGGCATGCCCGTGGGCCTCCAGGTTGTGGGGCGATACCTGGACGAGGCGGCGGTGGTGCGCGCGGCTGCCTTCGTCGAGCGCATGCAGCCGCCGGGCTACAACCTCAGCGGTTACGAATAAACCGGTCTCAGGCGGCGGCCTGCCTCGGGATGCCGCCCATCGCGACATAGCGATAGCGCTCGTCGAGCACGGGTGACAGAGGACGCCGCTTGCCCTCGGGCAGGCCGATCCAGACCCGCAGCAGATGCCGCTTCAGTGCGGGGTCGTCATAATCCTCATAGGCCTGGCGGGCGTGCAGGATGGTGTGGTTGTTCACGAACTGCATGTCGCCGGGCTGGAAGTCCATCAGCAGGCGAAGTTCTTCCCGGTTCGAGATTTCCTGGAACACATCCAGCGCCTCGCGCTGGGCGTCGGTCAGCGCCAGATCGTCGCTGTAGCGAGAGACCGATTCCATGAAGGAGCGGTTGGTGATCCGCGCCGCGATACGGCCGTCGCGCGCGGTGAGCATGGGGACGTCGTACCAGGGTTGTTCGCCGTCGGGGTGGTCGCCGCGCCAGTCCACATGGAAGGGCTGGTACAACACATCCAGCAGGTCGGGCCGTTCCGCCAGCATGACGTTGTGCACGGCGGGGGCGCTGACCAGATAGCTGGTGCCGCCGGACCTGGCGCCGCGCAGACAAAACAGGCCGAGCACATCCACGGGCAGCTGGTCGCAATGGAAATCGAGGCGGTTCTTGGTCTGGTAGCCGCGCGCGTTCGGGTCGGCGAGGGTCTTGCCCTCATCGGTGACATGACCCAGCAGATGGCCGCGCCCGTTCTGGGACACCGGTGTGCCGATATGGGCGGCCAGGCCCCAGTAGATCAGGCCGCATTCCGCATCGGTGTAGCGATCGCGCGGGACACCGCGGATCAGGATCACACCCAGCCCGTTCGACACCCGATCCATGAGTTCATCGAGGCGCGCCTTGAAGGTCGGGATGGGGAAGGCGTCGGCGGAAAACGGGATCTGGCAGCCGGCGGCCTTCGCCGCCTGGAGTGCGGCGTCGATTTCGTCCACTTCCGCATCGGAAAGCCGATGCAGCCAGCGAACATCGCCCTGGATTTCGGGGCCGACCCAGGCGTCCGGTGTCGTGATCGTGTCGCGGATGATTTCAACCATGTCGTGGTCCCCGGGCGGTCGTTTGGGTCGAGTGAAACTGGAATCAAAATCTATCGGGAATGCGGGCCGTGAAGCAAATGCGGCGCGAAATTTTCTTTCGCGAAAAAAATCTCTTTTCGCGAATTTGTCAGGACAAATACTCTTGCCTTCGGGTGATCTCGCTGCCATCGTTCGGCCTTCAAATATCCGTCCGTGCACCTGTGCGGTTCGGGCTAATCAGTGGCGTTAAGTCACATCACATAAAATTCCTATCTGGGAGGGATTAATGAAACTCGTAACGACCCTTATTGCTGCGGCCAGTGTGGTTGCATTCAGCGCCGCGGCGCAGGCCGAGGAATCCTATCGTATCGGCGGCGGCCCCGCCGGCGGTGGTTGGCATCCGTCGGTGAGCGCCGGCGCACAGCTGCTGAACGCCGAACTCGAAGGCAAGTACAAGTTCAGCTATTCGCCCTCAAACGGTTCGGTCGATAACGTCCGTCGCACGGGCTATGGCAAGTTCGACACGGCCTGGGGTCATGTTGGGCAGATCTTCGAGGCGTGGAATGGTGAAGGCCTCTTCAAGGAAGACGGCAAGCTTCAGGATTTCCGAATCATCGCCAACGTGCGCAAGCAGACGCAGATCATTGCGGTGCTCGCGGACAGCCCGATCAAGACCTACTCGGACATGAAGGGCAAGATCGTGAACCTGCTGAACAAGGGTTCCGGTTCCAACGTCAACTGCAACAACATCATGTCCGGTGCGGGCATCATGGGCGATATCGAAGTCAAGAACCTCGGTTTCTCCGATTCCGCGCGTGCACTCGGCGATCGTCAGATCGACGTGTTCTGCTCGGCCGGTGCGCCGTACCTGATTCCGGCCCTGACTCAGCTGTCGATCACCAAGCCGGTCCGCTACATCAGCCTGTCGGAAGAAGAGCAGGCAGCGGTCATCAAGACCAACCCGTTCTACGCCGCCGTCACCATTCCGGTGCAGCCGGACGTGAAGGGCATGACCGAGCCGGCGCGTTCGATCGCGTATGACGTCTACTGGATGGCCTATAAGACCATGTCCGATGACGCGATCACTGCGATGCTGGAAACCACGGCCGATCCGGAAAACCTGAAGAAGCTGGCCGCCGTGGCGGGCTACTGGAAGACCCTGAACGGTAACTTCGAAAACCTGAAGTCTCTGGGTATTCCGCTGCATCCGGCGGCTGCCAAATATTGGGCGTCACGTGGTTCCGACATGGCGGGTGTTCCGGTCGCGGCATTCTAGTTGGTATAACGGCTAACATCATTGTTGGTTAGGTAACAGCGAGGCGCAAAGAGGGTTCCATCCTCTTTGCGCCTTGTCTGCATGTGTCAAAAAATCACGTACGGGCGGGCTCGCCCCGGGGGCATAGAAGATGGCCATCACCACAATTTCTGTTTTGACGAAAATCGGGATTATCGCCGACGAGATGACGCCGCCACGCGGTCTCGCAGGCATTGTTCGCCCGATCTTCTC
>JAQCFD010000248.1 GCA_027618305.1 Pseudomonadota bacterium | reverse complement strand
CGAGCGCAGCGCGTCATAAATGTCGGCCATTTGTACAATCCGGGCGGCGAGCGGAATTTCATCTTCCCGTTTGCCCGCCGGGTAGCCGCTGCCGTCCCATTTTTCATGATGGTTGAGCGCGATATCGGCGGCCATGCCCAGCCGTGGTGAACGGCTCAGGATTCGCTGGCCGTAGACCGTGTGGTTGTCCATTTCGCGCCGCTCGTCCGCGGTCAGCGGTCCGGTCTTCCGCAAGACTGCGGGTGCGACGCCCATTTTGCCGACATCATGGAGTTGTGCCGAGTAGCGCAGTTTCCGACAATAGCCAGCCTCCTGGCCAAGCGTGCCGGCGAGGAAGTGGCTGTATTCGTTGACCCGGAAGACATGGTTGCCGCTGCCCTCGTCATAGATTTCCGCGGCCCGCGCCAGAAGTGATACCGCCATTCGGAACGCCTCGTCCCCATCGTCGTCCAGGCGTGCCAGCTCCTCCGCCTGATCGCGCAGCCGCTCGTTTCGCTCCTGCATGTCGGTGTCGATACTGCCGATTTGATCGAGGATGTCGGCGCGTTCCAGCGCGCCACCGACCAGATGGTTGAAGCGCACCAGCAATCCCAGATGCTCGTCGGCAAAGCGCCGGCCGGCACCTGCGTCGTTGGTGAGGGTGACGATACCCACGATTTCGCCCGCATGATTCGACAGGGCAAAGGCTATCAGAGCGCCGACCGTCACACCGTGACAGCTGTCGATAGCCGGGTCGAACGGCACGTCGGCTGCCTCGATTCCCACATCGTTGAATTTCAGGGTTTCTCCGGTCCGTGCAACCAGGGTCACGATCGCCGGATGCGCCAGAGGAATCGCTTCGCCGCGCGGCGTCGTGTCGGGCTGGGCGGCGGCGCATTCCAGCAGCTGTGCGCCGTCTTCGTGGCGCAGAAGATAAAGGGCACCCGCATCCGCGCCCATTAGCTCGCGGGCCTGGCGCAGTGCCTTGCCCGCCATTTCGCGCGCGGACTGACCGGGGTGATGATCAAGCAGTTCGCTGAATGTGCGCTGGTTGGTCATGGGGTGTCGCCTGTCGGAATCCCCGACCGTGGTGTGGTGGGCCAACAGACTACACCGAAGTGCGTGAACACAAGGTTACCGCATTCAAACGATTTCGATCCCGGCGCGGCGGGTGAGGTCGTTGAACTGCACCTGGTTGTGCACGCCCGCCAGGTCGGCAGGCGCCTCGCGTACGAGCCAGGCGAGTATTTTGGCGGGCCGCGCTGGCGGCTGTCCCTGGTCGGGGGTGAGGGCGGCCGCACGGAACACCGGGTTGGCATAGATGTCGTTGACCATGTCGGTCTGGGTGAAGCCGGGGGACAGGGCGAAGATCTTCACCTGGCTGTCTTCCAGATCATAGTGCAGGCACTGGGTCATCGACAGCAGCGCGGCCTTCGACGAGCAGTAGGCCGCGTAGAAGCGGTCGGGAATGAAGGCCCGGGCGCTGGTGATGTTGACGATGATGCCCTCATCGCGTTCGGTCATGGAGGGCAGGGCGGCCGAGATCATATTATACGGCCCCATCACGTTCACCTTGAGGACGTCCAGATAAGCATCCGGCGGCACATCCGCGACGGAGCCCATCAGCCCGGTGCCGGCATTGTTGATCAGCACATCGATCCGGCCATGTTCGGCCAGGACGCCGTCGACGAAGGATTTGGCCGCGTCGAAGTTCGCGACCTCGAACCCATGGGTCTCGGCCGTGGCGCCCAGCGCCTCGACCGCCGCCTTGGTCTCGGCGCAGGCCTCCGCGCTGCGCGCGCACAGCACCAGATGGGCGCCGTCGGTCGCGAGTTCGCGCGCCGCGGCGGCACCGATGCCCCGGCTGGCGCCGGTGAGTATGATGACTTTGTCTTTCAGGCTGGCCATGATTTCCCCTGTTTTCGATTGTTGTGCGAATTCTGACCCGACTTGGCGCAAAAGAAAACGCCCGGGATGAACCCGGGCGTTTTGTTATTGTTATGTAGCGCTGTTCTAGTCGCGCTGGCCGAACAGGTGCAGCAGCATCATGAACAGGTTGATGAAGTCGAGATACAGGCGAAGCGCGCCCATGATCGCCTTCTTGCCGGCGACCTCGGAGCCGTCGAGCTCGTCGTACATCTCCTTGATCTTCTGGGTGTCGTAGGCGGTCAGGCCGACGAACACGATCACGCCGATCACAGAGATCACGAACTGCATCATCGACGATCCGATGAAGATGTTCACGACACTCGCGATGACGATGCCGATCAGGCCCATGAACAGGAAGTTGCCCACTCCCGTCAGGTCGCGCTTGGTGGTGTAGCCGTACAGGCTCATCGCGGCGAAGGTCGCCGAGGTGATGAAGAACACCCGGGCGATGCTGGCGCCGGTGAATTGCAGGAAGATGTGGCTGAGGGACAGCCCCATGACGCCGGCGAACAGCCAGAATACGAGCTGCGCCGTCGAGGCCTTCATGCGGTGGATACCGAAGGACAGCACCAGAACAAACGCCAGCGGCGACAGCATGGCGATCCAGGCCAGCGGCGTCGCGCTGGTCTGGCCCTGGGGGCCAACCTGATAGAACAGGTTCAGCACGGCGGGCGTATTGGCGACCAGATAGGCGATAACGCCTGTCAGTGCGAGACCTGTCGTCATGTAGTTGTAGACGCGGAGCATATAGGACCGGAGGCCCTCATCGACCTGCGCGGCGTCTGCGGCGCGGCCCTGAATGACCGTCCCGCGTTCGAATTGATTAGCCATGGTTTCTTGACCCTCCCAAGGGTTCCCTGTCATGCAAATAAACTAAACCGCAGCAGATATGGGGTGTCCGGGGGGGGAATTCAACTGCTGGTCGGTTGGAATTTTCGTGATCGCGGCCGCCTTAACGTATTGAATTCAAACGGTTACGTGGAAGGCTCTTCGCGGCGCTTCAAAATTGTGTAAACCATCAGCCCCGCCGCGACCCCCGTTGCCAGGATAGCCAGCGCCGTGACCACGATGTGGGGCGCGGTCGGCACAATCGCGGCGGCGAGCGCGACCCGGACGGTCAAACCGGCCCCAATCCGCCAGACATCGTTATGCAACGTGCCGCGCCCTGCCAGTAAGGCGGCCTCGGCGAAGCCGAGCACGCCGGCCGCGACGACCCATATCCCCGCCAAACCAAGGCGCCAGACGAGCAGTGACAGGGCCAGCACCAGAAGCGCGCCGGCCATGGCGCCCAGCTTTTCGCTGAAACCACTGGTGGAGTAGGTGATCCGCGCCAGCCAGCCGTCGACGGCCCCAAGGCCCGCCGCCGTGAGGCCCATCAGCACGACCGACCAGAGCAGCGCATCGGGCGGGTTTCCCGCGGGCACGACCGCGAGACCCCCCAGCAAACAGGTGAGCGCCACCCGGGCCACCGTGAAGCGGGTGCCGGTCGTGGCCGGGGCATCCGAGGCGCGTGGCGTGATGGCCGCAAAGACAATCAGCAGCATGAGGAGACCGGTGCTGACGATTGGCGGTGCGGACCCAAGCTCGAAGGCAAGTGCGAACAGGCCGGAGATGGCGAAAGTGGCGAGTATCGTCAGCGGCAGATGGCCCATTTGCATGGTGTGCACTTTGGGCGGGTGCAGGGTGGGTTTCGGTCCCGTTTGGAATGGCGCCTCGGGCGCCGCACGCGGTGTCGGGTCCGGTTTGTTGTGTTCTTCGCTCACGCCTGATCCTGCTTTTTTGGTGGTGCGGCGCTGTTCATCTCACAGCTTTGCTCAGTTCGTAACCTATTCATTTCGCAGCCATGGCGCGGCCGACTGACCCATCGCCCGCCAGGTGCCGATCAGTCCGGCGCCGATGGTGATCGCGGTACCGATCGCGGCGGTGACGATGACGGCCACCGGTTCCGGCGTCCAGTCGATCCCGAGCAGCCATGTGACCACGGCCCAGGCGGTCACGCTGCCGACGATCGCCGCGATGAAGGCGGTTACGAGGCCCAGCAAGCCGTATTCCAGGATATAGGCGGTGACGATGTCGCGCCGCGTGGCGCCGAGCACCTTGAGGACCACGCTGTCATAGATGCGCCGGCGGCGGCCGGCGGCAATCGCACCGGCGAGGACCAGCACGCCCGAGACCAGGGTGATCAGTGTGGTCAGGCGCACGGCAGACCCGACATTGCCGATCAGCGTGGCCACGGTCTCGATCGCCGCGCGCACCCGGATCGAGGTGATGTTCGCAAACCTGTCGGTGACAGCGCGTTCCAGCGGGTCCTCGGCCGCGGCGTCGGCATGGACGATGGCGATGTGCATGCGGGGTGCTGACTCGAGAAGGCCGGGCGAGAAAACCATCACGAAATTGATGCCGAGCCGCTGCCAGTCGATTTGCCGCGTGTTGGCGATGGTGGCCGTGAAGGCGCGGCCCAGAATGTTGACGGTGATGGTGTCACCGATGTCGAGACCCAGTCCGGCTGCAATCCGCTCATCGAGGCTGACCCGCATGTCGCCGCGATAATCCGCGGGCCACCATTCACCCTCGACGATGGGATTGTGGGCGGGGGCCTCGGCCGCCCAGGTGATGCCCCTGTCGCCCCGTAATACCCACCGCGCGTCGGGCGCGACGGTGGCCTCGGCGGCGGGCACGCCGTTGATGGCGGTGATCCGGCCGCGCAGCATGGGGACCTGCTCGCTGCGTTCGAAACCGGGGATGCCGGCCACCAGCGCCTCGAAGGGCGCGATCTGCTGCGGCTGGATGTCGACGAAGAAGAAGGCGGGCGCGTCCTGGGGCAGCTCGTCGGAAATCTGCCGGGACAAATTGCCCTCGATCGTGGCCACGGTGATCAGCATCGACAGCCCCAGGC
>JAQCFD010000247.1 GCA_027618305.1 Pseudomonadota bacterium | reverse complement strand
GCTGTACCTGTTTGCCATCAGTTCGCTGGGTGTCTACGGCATCATCATGGCCGGCTGGGCCTCGAACTCGAAATACCCGTTCCTGGGCGCGCTGCGCTCGGCGGCGCAGATGGTGTCCTACGAGGTCTCGATCGGCTTCGTGATCATTACGGTTCTGCTGGCTGTTGGCTCGCTGAACCTCTCCGATATCGTGCTGGCCCAGCAGGATGTCTGGTTCTTCATTCCGCTGTTTCCGATGTTTATCGTGTTCGTCGTCTCGGCGCTCGCCGAGACCAACCGTGCGCCGTTCGATCTGCCGGAAGCGGAAGCCGAACTCGTGACCGGCTACAACGTCGAATATTCGGCGATGGCCTTCGCGCTGTTCTTCCTCGGCGAATACGCGAACATGGTGATGATGAGCGGGATGGCGGTCATCCTGTTCCTCGGTGGCTGGTTGCCGCCGCTCGACATCGCAATCCTCAACTGGGTCCCGGGGATCGTCTGGTTCGCCCTCAAGGTCTCGGCCATGCTTTTCGTGTTCCTTTGGGTGCGCGCGACATTGCCGCGATATCGATATGACCAACTCATGCGTCTGGGCTGGAAGGTGTTTCTGCCGGCCTCGCTGTTGTGGGTTGTGGTGACCGCGGGCGCGATTGTCGTGTTCGACTGGTATCCCGGCATCGTGAATTAGGAGGAGGAACGATATGGCATTGCTCGACCGTACCGCCCGTTCGCTGCTCCTGTTGGAGATTGTCGCCGGCATGTGGCTGACCCTGAAGTATTTCTTCAAGGCGAAGGTGACCATCAACTATCCCTACGAGAAGGGCCCGATCAGCGCGCGCTTCCGGGGCGAGCACGCGCTGCGCCGCTATCCGAATGGCGAGGAACGCTGCATCGCCTGCAAGCTGTGCGAGGCGATCTGCCCGGCCCAGGCCATCACGATCGAAGCCGAGCCGCGGGCCGACGGATCACGTCGTACCACCCGCTATGACATCGACATGACGAAATGCATCTACTGCGGCTTCTGTCAGGAAGCCTGCCCGGTGGACGCCATCGTCGAAGGCCCGAATTTCGAGTTTGCGACCGAGACGCGCGAGGAGCTGATGTACGACAAGGAAAAGCTCTTGGTGAACGGCGATCGGTGGGAATCCGAGCTCGCGGCGGCACTCGCCGCCGACGCGCCGTACCGGTAGGCGGGGGACAAGGCTTTGGTCATACAAGCACTCGCATTTTACCTCTTCGCCGCCCTCGCCGTGGCGTCCGGCGTGATGGTGATATCCTCCCGCAACCCCGTGCATTCGGTGCTGTTCCTGATTCTTGCCTTCTTCAACTCGGCCGGGCTTTTCGTCCTGATCGGCGCCGAGTTCCTGGCGATGATCCTGGTGGTGGTTTATGTCGGCGCCGTCGCGGTGTTGTTCCTCTTTGTCGTCATGATGCTCGACATCAACTTCGCCGAATTGCGCGAAGGCTTCCTGCAGTACCTGCCGATCGGTGCGCTGATTGGGTTGATCCTGGCGGCCGAGCTGATCCTGATTTTTGGCACCTGGGTCGTGGCGCCCGATGCGGGCCAGACCCTGACGGCGCCCATATTGCCGCCCGACCAGCTGACCAACACCCATGCTTTGGGCCAGATCATCTATACGGAATACATCTACCTGTTCCAGGCGTCGGGCCTGATCCTGCTGATTGCCATGATCGGTGCGATTGTCCTGACATTGCGGCACCGCCCCGGTGTGCGCCGTCAGAAGATCGCCGACCAGGTCTCGCGCCGTCGCGAAGATGTGGTTGAAGTGCGCGATGTCACCACGGGGAGCGGCGCCTGATGCTTGAAATCGGTCTTTCCCATTATCTGACAGTCGGGGCGATCCTGTTCACCCTGGGGATTTTCGGCATCTTCCTGAACCGAAAGAACGTGATCATCATCATGATGTCGATCGAGTTGATGCTGCTCGCGGTGAATATCAACTTCGTCGCTTTTTCCGCCCATCTTGGAGACCTGGTGGGCCAGATTTTCGCGATGTTCATTCTGACGGTCGCCGCGGCGGAAGCCGCGATCGGACTGGCTATTCTTGTCGTCTATTTCCGCAACCGCGGATCGATTGCGGTCGAAGACATCAACATGATGAAGGGTTGATCGGGAGATGATCGAACTCGCCGTCTTCTTGCCGCTCATGGGCGGACTCATTGCCGGTATCTTCGGGGTCCGGATGGGCGACCGGGCCGCACAGCTCGTCACCGTCATCCCGATGCTGATCGCGGCTGTCCTGTCCTGCTACCTGCTCTGGCATGTCGGCATTCAGGGCAACGAGCGCACGATCGAGCTGTTTACCTGGATCAATTCCGGCACCCTCGAAGTGAGCTGGGCCCTGCGGGTCGATACGTTGACTGTTGTGATGATGTTCGTGGTCAACGTCGTGTCGTCGATGGTCCATGTCTATTCCGTCGGCTACATGTCCCACGACCCGCACAAGCCGCGTTTCATGGCGTATCTCAGCCTGTTCACCTTCTTCATGCTGTCGCTGGTGACGGCCGACAATTTCGTCCAGATGTTCTTCGGCTGGGAGGGCGTCGGGCTGATGTCCTATCTGCTGATCGGCTTCTGGTTCGGGCGTCCGTCGGCCAACGCCGCCGCCATCAAGGCGTTTGTCGTCAACCGGGTCGGCGATTTCGGCTTCATGCTGGGTATCTTCGGGGTGTTCTTCGCCTTCGGCACCCTCGATTTCGACACGGTCTTCGCCGCCGTGCCGGACGTGGCGGGACGGACCTTCAACTTCCTGTCCATGGAACTGGATATCGTCACCACGCTCTGCCTCCTGCTGTTCGTCGGCGCGATGGGCAAGTCGGCGCAGATCGGCCTTCACACCTGGTTGCCCGACGCGATGGAGGGCCCGACGCCTGTGTCGGCGCTGATCCATGCCGCAACCATGGTGACGGCGGGTGTGTTCATGGTTGCGCGCCTGTCGCCGATGTTCGAATTCGCACCGGTGGCGCTGACGGTCGTCGCCTTCGTCGGCGGCACCACGGCATTCTTCGCCGCGACGATCGGCCTGACCCAGTTCGATATCAAGCGGGTCATTGCCTATTCGACCTGTTCCCAGCTGGGCTACATGTTCTTCGCCATCGGGGTGGGGGCCTATCCGGCGGCGATCTTCCACCTCATGACCCACGCCTTCTTCAAGGCCTTGCTGTTCCTGGGTGCGGGCAGCGTCATCCACGGCATGGATGACGAGCAGGACATGCGCAAGATGGGCGGCCTGTACCCGAAGATGCGCAAGACCGCGGTCCTGATGTGGATCGGCAGCCTGGCGCTGGCGGGAGTCGGAATCCCGCTCCTCGGCATCGGTTTCGCCGGCTTCTACTCGAAGGACATCATCCTCGAATCCGCCTTCGCCGCCCATACCGGGATGGGGCAATACGCCTTCTGGGCCGGCATCGCGGCGGCACTGATGACCGCGTTCTATTCCTGGCGCCTGCTGTTCCTGACCTTCCACGGCCGGACCCGCGCCGACGAGCACACCTTCGACCACGCACACGAATCTCCGATGGTGATGATCGCACCGCTGTTCGTCCTGGCGGCCGGCGCGCTGTTCTCGGGCGCACTGGCGTTTGAGTATTTCGTCGGCCACGACATGGATGATTTCTGGCGGACTTCGATCCTGATGACCAGCACCATCATCGAGGACGCGCATCACGTGCCCAAATGGGTGAAAATCCTGCCGATCGCCGTCGGCGTGGTCGGTATCGTCGGCGCCTGGTTCATGTATATGGCCAGGCCGGACCTGCCGGCCAAATTCGCCGGCATGATGGGGCCGGTCTACCGCTTCGTCTTCAACAAGTGGTACTTCGACGAGCTCTATGACCGCGTCTTCGTACGTCCGTCCTTTGTCCTGGGCCGCGGCCTGTGGAAGTCCGGCGACGGCGCCGTGATCGATGGTGTCGGGCCCGATGGTATCGCCGCCGCGGCGCGCGATATCGCCGGGCGGGCCAGCCGGTTGCAGTCGGGTTTCGTCTTTCACTATGCGTTTGCGATGTTGATCGGTCTGGTGCTTCTTGCCAGCTGGTTCCTCTTCGGGTTCTTTGGGTAGGAGGGGCGGCACATGGATTCCTTCCCAATCTTGTCACTCGTCACGTTCCTGCCGCTCGTCGGGGTGTTGTTCATTCTGGCCGCGCGCGGCACCGAGGAGCAGGTCGCCCGCAACGCCCGCTGGGGCGCGTTGTGGACGTCGCTGGCGACCTTCGTGATCAGCCTGCTTTTGTGGCTGAACTTCGATCCGACCACGGCGGACTTCCAGTTTGTCGAGAAGGTCGCCTGGCTTCCCGCCTTCGATATTTCCTATCACCTGGGAATCGACGGGATTTCGCTGTTTTTCGTGATCCTCTCGACGTTCCTGACACCCATCTGCGTGTTGGCATCTTGGAAGGCCGTCACGGTCCGCGTGAAGGAGTACATGATCGCGTTCCTCGTCCTCGAGACGTTCATGATCGGGACCTTCGTCGCCCTCGACTTCCTGGTTTTCTACATTTTCTTCGAGGCGGTCCTGATCCCGATGTTCATCATCATCGGTGTCTGGGGCGGCCCGCGACGGGTCTATTCGGCCTTCAAATTCTTCCTCTACACGCTGGCCGGCTCCGTCCTGCTGCTGGCGGCGCTCCTGGTGCTGTATTTCGAAGCCGGCACGACGGATATCCCGACCCTGATGGCGTTCGACGTCCCGGCCGGACTGCAGACCTGGTTGTGGCTTGCCTTCTTCGCGTCCTTCGCGGTCAAGATGCCCATGTGGCCCGTGCACACCTGGCTGCCGGACGCCCATGTGGAAGCGCCGACGGCGGGCTCGGTGATCCTGGCCGGTGT
>JAQCFD010000246.1 GCA_027618305.1 Pseudomonadota bacterium | reverse complement strand
TTGTCCTTCATCGTATATCAAACCCAGATTGTACTGGGCAGAGGCATTCCCCTGTTCGAGATCAAGCCGATCGCACTCGATCTCGACGCCAAGCCCAACTGGGAAGACCGCATCCCGTGGGATGTGTTGAAGAAGGGGTCGCAGCTCGGCTTCCGATCCTTCGTGCTGCAGGAGGAAAATGGGGGGGCGGGCGCATCCGATCATCTCACCGCCTGCGTCGTGGCCGAGGAGTTGGCCGCCGGCGACATCGGCACGGCCTACTACTACATGCTGACGGCGCGGCGCGCGCGCGACTGGTTCGAAATTCGGATGAACGACGAACAACGCGCCTATTTCCTGCCGAAATTCCTCGAAGACGACACCTATTTCACCACCGTCGCGATCCACGAACCCGACACCGATTTCGGCTTCGACTATTTCACCGAGACGCCGACCGACGTGGTCTTCCGGACCCGCGCCGAAGAACAGCCCGACGGGTCCTGGCTGATCAACGGCGCCAAGAATTTCCAGACCGTCGGCTATATGGCCAAGCTGATCGTCACGATGGCCCAGACCCCCGACGGCCCAAAGGCCTTCCTGGTCGAGGGAGATTCGGAAGGGCTTGTTCGCCACCCAATGTCGAAAATTGGCCGGCGGATCGGCGACAATGCGGAGATATTCTATGATGACGTCCGCGTGCCGCCGGGCCGGATTCTCGCCCCCGCACCACCGCGCTCCGACATGGGCACCCATGTCACGATCGCCGCGATCACGCTCGGCCTGGGTCGCGCGGCGCTTGAGGAAACCCTCAAATACACGCAAGAGCGCGTCGCCGGCGGCAAGCCGATCATCCAACATCAGGCCGTCGGCCTGGAGTTGGCCGACATGGCGACCAACCTCGAGGCGGCACGGCGGCTGATCTGGACCGCCGCATGGGCCAAGGACCACCCCGAAGCGTTCGAGGACGGCAGCGCCGACTGGCAGCCCTATGAGATGATGGCAACGGCGTTCACCGGCAAGGCGGTCCAGCGCCTGACCGAACAGGGTATGGAGTTGTTCGGCGGCATGGGCGTCGTCCAGGGCATGCCGATCGAGAAGTATGTGCGCGATGCGCTGGTGCAGAAGCACATTTCCTTCCCCTTCCCGACCCGCTACCGGATCACCGAGGCACTGGCCAACTATCAACGGCAGACGGTACCTCTGCTCAGCGAGAATTTGGGGTAGGATCGAGCCCTGCAAAAGTGGAAAACAGGAGACCATGCGATGGCCCGCGTACCCGTTATCAACCCCGAGAACGCCCCGGACGAGCTGAAGCATTTCTATGAGGCCGTTACCGGCTTGGTCGGCCGGGTGCCGAATGCCTATCGCACGATGGCCCATGCGCCCTATCTGGCGATGCTGTTCCTGCCGTTCCAGGCCGCCAACCAGCGCGAATGGCCGGGCGTGCGCATGTCAGGCAAAATCAAGGAAATGGTCATCATCAAGACCAGCCACATCAACGGCTGCGAATATTGCTACGCCCACAACACCGCGTTGGGCGAGGCGGCCGGGATTACCCATGATCAGGTGATCGCCATGTCGTCCGACGATTATCTGGCGTCGGATCTGTTCGACGAACGCGAACGCGCCGCGCTCGAATGGGCCGAGCATATGACCAAGAACACGGCCGCCAGCCGCGACGACGTCTACGACCGGCTAAAGGCACAGTTCAGCGACGCGGAAATCGTCGAACTGACGCTGATCTGCTCCATGTTCAACATGATCAACCGCTTCAACGACTCCCTGAAACTGACCATCGAGAATCAGGCCGAGGTCGACAAGATCCGGGGGACCGTCCATATCGACCCGGCGAACATCAAGACCTATCTGCGCTGGCTGGCCGACAACTGGCCGGACGATTTCGACGACCTCAACGAACGTGCCGGCGCGGCGGCAGACGCCGCGGCGTAGCGGCGAGAACGCGCGGCAACAGACGGGTACTTCGCCGGCAAACAGGCATCAGCGTTCGGCATGCACACGACGAAGCCCTGACTTCAGCAGTGCGTTCGTCCCCGCTCTAGCCGACCGGGTGCTTCGCGAAATACGCGATATCCTCGGGTGACTGCGTCCAACCGGTATTGGTCGGCCAGTCGACCTTGCGCGATTCCTTGTCGCCGCCATAACGGACCCGGAACAACAGGGTACGCGCGGGTCCGTTTGTGTATTCATGCACCTCGCCCGGCGGGTGGACCACGAACCCACCCGGTTTGACCTCGACCGTCGTGTCGGGCGTTTTCATGATTCCGCCACCTTGAAAGCAGAAGTAAATTTCCGAGGCGTGGGGGTGACAGTGGTTGGGGCTCACCTGCCCGGGCTCCCAGCAGGCAACGGTAAAGTCTCCGTCGCCGACCTTGCCGAGAATTTTTTCGACATGTTTGGTCGGGTCGAACGCCTGTTCGTCCTGAAGCGTGAACGCATGCATCGCGGTACTCCCTCTGAATCTAAAGGTTTCTGTGCAAGTTGGTGCCTGCCGCGCCGATCATGACCCGCTGCCAAACCATGTGGCCTCCGGCAACGGCACGTAGAACACATGCAGGAAGACGACATAGGCCAGGACACAGGTCGCCAAGGGCACGGCGACGGCAAGGATCATGCTGCGGCGCGTCCGTGTCTTGGTCAGATAGATCGACGCCGCGATCAGCATCAGAAGACTGTCGAGCCAGAACCCAATTCCGTTCATCAGCAGGATGTAGGCAAGCACCATTGTGCCGAACACGAGCAGGTCGACCACGACCATGCGGTCCTTGCCGAATCCCTCAATGATGTTCGGTGCGCGCCCCTGAACAACCCCCAGGACAAACCGCCCAAGCAGGAGCACTGCCATGCCCAGCATGAGATAGATCGCCAGAAGCGGAAAGATCCAGTCCTTCACACCATCTCCCGTAGACGACAGGAAAAATATCCCGATGCCGAACAAAACCAGTGCGGTGACAAAATCGCGGTCGTTCAATCGCTGCATGTTAATTTCTCCGCCAACACCCTCATGGCCGCCTACTCCGATTCACCCTGCTTATTCGTCTGCTCCTTCCAGCGTGCCCAGACAACGAAACCAATCGAGAGGACACTCAGCGCAATCAGGATGGTGTTGAGCGTGCCGGTGAAGAAGACCCTCGCGACCGACGTCGCATCAGAAATATACAGGGCCTGCACAAGCGAGGGCTCAATGATCGGCCCCAGGATCAGGCCCAGACCAATGGGGCCGGGGTGGAAGCCCAGCCGCTTGACCAGGAACACAAAAACGCCGAGCCCCAGCATGATGTACACGTCGAAGATATTGTTTCGGATCGCGTAGGCCCCGATGACCGCCAGCAACATGATCAGAGGTGCCAGGAGCCGCAGGGGAATGCGGATGATCTGCACCAGAAACGGCGCACACAGACTGCCGAGGATGAAGGTTACGATTCCGGCAAACAGCAGAGACCAACCGAAGGAATAGATCAGAGTCTCGCTGGTCTGGAACAGTTCCGGGCCGGGGTTCAGGCCGCGCAGCATGAGGGCACCGGCAATCACCGCGGCGGGTGCGGAACCCGGCACGCCCAATGTCACCAGCGGAATCATCGCCGCCGGCGCCGCCGCGTTGTTGGCGATCTCCGAGGCGGTAACGCCCCGCAGGTCGCCCTTGCCGAACTGGCTCTTGTCCTTACTCCAGCGCACCGCCTCGTTGTAGGAGACCAACGCGGCGATGGGGCTGCCGGCGCCGGGCAGAATGCCGACGAAGGTGCCGATCACGGCCGAACGGACGACGTGCACCGGATGCGCCATCACCTTTTTGATCGTCTTGAGAGTCTCACCGCCTTTGGGTTTGTACTCGGCGATGAAATCACTCTTCCGCAGATCGGCAACCATCGACAGAACCTGCGGGATGGCGAAGACACCGATCAGCGCGGCCACGAGAGACACACCACCGCGAAATTCAGGAACGCCGAAGGTGAAGCGTGCCAACTCGTTGCCATGACTGATCCCGACGGCACTGATCAGGAGACCAATCGCGCCACCGGCCAGTCCCTTCAGGACGGAGTCGCCGGCCAGGCTGCCGATGATGGTCAGGGCGAAGACACCCAGCCAGAAAAACTCGGACGGGCCGAATTTCAGGGCGATCGCGATCATGGGCCAGGCCAGCAGCAGGTAGCAGACCGCGCCGAACAGGGTGCCGATGGCCGAGCTGAAGCACGATGCTACGATCGCCTCCTGCCCGCGCCCCTGCAGGACCATGGGGTGACCGTCGAAGGCCGTGGCCATCGCCGCGGGTGTCCCCGGCGTGTTCACGAGCACCGCGGGGATGGCATCGGAAAACATCGCGCAGACATAAAGGCCGCCCAGCATGGCGATGCCGGCACCGGGCTCAAGGGCGAATGTGAAGGGAACGAGCAATGCCGTTCCCATCGTGGCGGTGAGGCCCGGCAGGGTGCCGACCACCATGCCGATCATCACGCCGAGGGTGAGCCAAAGCAGGTAGGACGGCGTGAGCGCCAGCAGGAGACCTTCGAACATCGGGAAAGACCTAAAGTGGTTTTGGCGGCCTGTATCCGGGTGGGCTTTACGCGCGTTTTCCTACGCGCCGCCCTTTACGTGCCACACAGAATGAATGTCGAATTATTACAGATGCAGGCAGGCTGCCCCGGCATCGGAACGTCCGATGCAAGGGCAGCCCGGAACCGCGAACGTTTTTACTTACCTTCGAACTTCTTCATGGCGGCTTCGACAAGCGCCTTGGCTTCTGCCGGAGTCTGGCGAAGCGGTGCCAGACCGCCGTTAACGATCAGGTCCCTGACATTCGCATCGGCGGTCGCCTCAAGCAGCGCCTTGTTGAGAATCGCGACACGATCGGCCGGGGTTCCCGGAGGCGCCATAACGCCC
>JAQCFD010000245.1 GCA_027618305.1 Pseudomonadota bacterium | reverse complement strand
GGTGCGCCCGGTTCCGGCAATCGGAAAAACAGCCACGCGCCGACAATAATCGCCAGCGCGAGCACACCAATTCCACCAAAGAGAAGTGAACGGTTCAAAGGCCCTGTCCCATGAGATTCCTGTTATATGAACAACGTATTACGCTACCTGATTCAACGCAATCGACGCCCGCCAGGATCGTTCAACCGTGATCAAAAGTTCATCACTCAAATCCATCTGCGTTTACTGTGGATCGTCGGACAACGGCCCCGCCGCCCACCGCGAACTCGCACGTGACCTGGGCCGGCGCATGGCCGCCAACGGCACCCGGCTGGTCTATGGCGGCGGCCGCGTGGGCGTCATGGGGGCGGTCGCCAACGCCGTTCTGGACGCCGGCGGCACGGTGACGGGGGTCATTCCCGACTTCCTGATGCAGCGCGAGCATGGGCATCACGACGTCACGACACTGGAAGTCGTCGCCAACATGCATGAGCGAAAGGCCCGCATGGCCGAACTGTCCGATGCCTTCATCGTTCTGCCCGGCGGACTCGGTACCCTGGAAGAATTGTTCGAGATCATGACCTGGCGACAACTGGGTCTGCACAACAAGCCGATCGTTCTGATCAATCCGGACGGCTACTGGGACAGCCTGCTGGGGATTATCGGTGACATGGTGGCCGCGGGCTACGCGCGGCCCGAATGCGCCGACCTCGTTCACTTCGTGGCGGATCCGGCCGCCGCCCTGTCCACCCTCGAAGCACAGCCCACGGGCCCAACCCATATCGAAACGGGGCGCCTTTAACGGCACCCCGGTTCCCTTGATTCGATAGACCTACCGCCTGGCGGTGCGCCACAGGCATCCCGTTTATGGGTTTCCTATGCGCCCCAGGGCGTGATGGCTTCCTTGAGTTTCGCGTAGCCGTCGAGGAAGCCGGGCCGGTCACCCGTATAGACTTCATCGAACTTCGCCAGCACGTCGTCGAGCCAGGCCTTCAGCTTGTCGTTGCCCGGATTGGCATCGATGTAGGCGTCCCGGATCAGCACGAAGTGAATGCGCGGATCGTAAGGCTGCTTGGTACCGCCAACCGATTCGTCACCGTCGAGGAGACGCAACAGCATCGCATCGGCCGAGCCCAGCGTCTGCTCGTGAATCGGCGGGCCCGACATACGGTGCATCACGGATGTCATGTCGCGACCGTTCCCGGTCGTGTAGCCCATGTCGCTCCAAAGCGCGCCGGTATCCACATCCTGGCCCAGCTTCTCCGCCACCCGCTTGCTGTAAGCGCGCAGGGGGTCCGAGACATCAGCCAGCAGGTCGGTCAGGCGATCACCGTCCAGGTCCGTCGCCAGAATGATGCAGTCGCGCTGCTCGATCAGGTCCCAGAGCAGCAGACCGTAGTTGGTGTCCGCGATATGCTGTTCGATCCGGCCACCCCAGTTCTCCATGCCGTCCTTGAAGTTGTCCGGCAGCAGGGCGACGATCCGGTCGATATTCTCCTTATGCTCCTCATAGGGGTCGACGGCGTATTTGCGACCGACCTCGAACTTCGTGCCCTTGAGCATCCACGCATGCAGACCGGCATTGATGCCGTCTTCCATCGCCTGGGTCGGCTTCATCGCCACTCGGCCGAGCTTGCCACTTTCATGCACCATCTGCAGGAACAGACGGTTGGCATAGGCCATCTGGATGCCCGGCGAGTTCATTTCGGAATGCACCAGACCCGTTACCGGATCGACGTTAAACAGCGGCCGGTTCTGGGAGTAAGGCAGGCAGGGCATGCAGCGCACGACGGTGATCGGACCATAGGGACGCACATTGCAGTACACACCGGCCTGAGTGCGCAGCGGGGCGTTGCCGGACTTGCCCATGACAACGACCTTTTTGCCGTCACTGTCATTCACATAGGCGTCACCCGCCGTCGACCATTTGATCGAAGTGGCGGGTAGGTTACCGAACCAGGCCAGGCATTCGAGCTTGGTGTCGTGGCGATACTGGGACCACATCGGCACGGCATAGAAAGGCAGGCCAAGAATATCGATGGCCGCGATCGTGCCGAGCAGCGCATAGGCGTCGGTCATCGAATGACCAACCGGGTTCACGCCGGTGTCGAAATTGCCTCCCTGCCAGACCACCGCGTCGGGAAAGCCGTCGGGGCGCACATCGCTCGGCTCATAAAGCCCCTGCAGGGTTCCGAACAGATCGCCGCCGTCGGCCTCGGTTCGTGCAATGGACATGAGATCGATCATTTTCGCCTCTTAATTTCAATGATTATACATGTGGGTCAGCTGGCCCAGCCGGTTCCGGTGACATCGGATACGACCAAGCCGTTCGCGGAGCCTCTGTATGCTGCGAACGAGCCATTCTGTAAAGAGGCTGACCGGGCCAAGTCATGACGATCTGTTGAAAAACGCGCGCCTGGAACGAAACAGGGGATGATTTTCCCGCCCGGCGGCAATTCTCTACTGGCTGAGTTGCCGATGGACCGCCTTGGCGGCGCTTAGCAGAGCTTCGCGGCCCGTGTCGTCATCGATCCGGGTGACGAGGGCATAAGAACGATCCGAATCGTTCCAGTAGAACATCGACAGGTCGTCAGCCAGCGCATAGGTGATATCCACCCCGTTGGCCTGCTCGCTGCGGACATACAGCGACACCTTGTGACCATTCTCATCGGCGAACACGAACTGGGCCGCCGGCCCATCGGTGTCCGGTAAAACGCGACCGCCGACCATGTTGTAGCCAAAGGAATCCAGGCTGGGCACGCGGATCTGCTTGCCCATGCGATCGGCGATATAATCCGCCATAGCGGCCGGACCGCCGGCTGCGGGGCTGCGCAGCTCATCCTGATGACTGACCACATGCGCCATCGAGGCGCGTTGCATCAGCACCTGTGTATCAATAGGCGGGATAACAACAGGCGGGGCATCAATCGGCGAGGTCGTGGCCGCAGCGACGAGTTGCGTTCCGGTGTCGGACACACCCTCTCCGCGCACCAGCCAGCCACCGGCCGCGCCCACCACGAACAACGTAATTGCGGCAGCCATCGCGGCCCACGCCGGGACACCGGCGCGCCGAACGTCGAGCAATGCCGCCGTTCGGGCCGGCAGTTCCTCGTTCAGAATATCATCATACAGGGCATGCAGCCCCGCGTTCTGCGACCGATACCGTGCCACGCGCTGGGCGGCTTCCGGATTGTCGGCCAACCAGGCTTCGATCTCGGCTTGACGGGCAGGATCGAGCTCGTCGTCAACGAGGGCGTTGAGTTCGCTGTCGGTAACCCGATCATCCCCCATCACTTGATCCTCCGGATCGTCGACCCCTGGGCACCTTCGTCGATACGGTGGCGCAATTCTTCGCGCGCCCGCGACAGCCGCGACATGACGGTCCCGACAGGCACTTCAAGGACACCGGCCGCTTCGGCATAGGTCATGCCTTCAAGGCCGACGAGCAAAAGCACCTGTCGATGCAAGACCGACAGGCCGGTCATGGCATTGGACAGTTCAGACCATTCGACAGCCGCTTCCTGTCCTGCTGGCTCGGTGCGCGGTGGCGCCGCGTCCAGCGGCACGGAATCGAGTGCCCGGCTGCGCCGGCGCATCTCATTGGCATGAAGGTTATGCATGATCGTGAATAGCCAGGTCCGCATGTTGGTCCCTTCGCGCCACAGGTGGAGCTTGTCCAACGCCCGGACGACAACGTCATGGACGAGGTCGTCCGCCTCGACACGGTCGCGCATCAGCGCGATCGCGTACCGGCGGAGCCGCGGCAATTCCGCGGTCACCGCCAGGCGTTTGGATTCTGTGCTCACCGGAGACCGGCGCGAAGGGGCCTGAACGAAACGACGCTACTTCTTCATCGAATCCTTTTTCATTTCGTCCTTCTTCATCATGGCGTCTTTCTTCATTTCGTCTTTCTTCATGCCATCGTCATGCTTCATGGCATCTTTCTTCATCGCCTCTTCCTTGATCATCTGATCTTTGGCGGACTGCTGCGGGTTGGTGTTGCCCTGGGCCAGAGCGGCACCGGTGAAAGCGATCGAGGCGATGCCGGCAGCGGCGAGGATACGGGTAATGGACATAGTTTTGTCTGCTATAGGGACGTTGGTGAACACAGGTAACTGCATAGAGATAAACACCAAATGTGGCGAAACTATTCCCAACATTCTAAATCGTTGAAAAATTTTGTTATTTTCGGCTCAGCCCACGCATGGCGTCGTCCAGCCCCTCGATCGTGAGCGGGTACATGCGCCCTTCGAGGATTTCGCTGATCATGCCGATCGACGGGAAATAGCGCCAGCGGTCCTGGGGCATGGGATTGAGCCAGGCCACCTGCGGGTAGGTCCGCACCAGACGGCGCAGCCATGTCTCGCCCGCCTCTTCGTTCCAATGCTCGACGCTGCCGCCGGGGTGGGAAATCTCATAGGGGCTCATGGTCGCATCGCCGACGAGCACCAGCTTGTAGTCCGCCGGATAGGTGTGCAGCACATCCCACGTCCCCGTGCCGCCGGCGCGGCGGCGGCGGTTTTCCCGCCACAGTGATTCATAGACGCAGTTGTGGAAGTAGAAATATTCGAGATGCTTGAACTCGGTCCGCGCCGCAGAAAACAGCTCCTCGCACATCCGGATATGGGGATCCATCGAACCGCCGACATCGAACATCAGCAGAACCTTCACCGCATTGTGCCGCTCGGGCACCATCTTGATGTCCAGCCAACCGCCGTTGCGGGCCGTCGAGTTGATCGTGTCATCGAGGTCGAGTTGATCCGCGGCACCTTCGCGGGCGAATTTCCGCAACCGTCGCAAGGCGACCTTGATATTGCGGGTGCCGATTTCGACCCCGCCATCGAGGTCCTTGAACTCACGCCGGTCCCAGACCTTCACCGCGGAATTGTTGCGGTTCCCTTCCTGGCCGATA
>JAQCFD010000244.1 GCA_027618305.1 Pseudomonadota bacterium | reverse complement strand
CAGGCTCGCGAACGTGATCCCCGCGGCATGGAACCCGGGCGCCATGAAGGCCATGGCTTCCTTGTGGCCGCTGGTCCAGCGCCCGCCATGGATAAACGCGAACACATCGCCGTTCGGGTTGGGGGCCGGATAGATCGAAATGCGCTGATAGATGTCATCGCCCCAGGCAACGTCGGTACCTTCGACATCCCGGCTGCGCTCCCAGAGTTCCTGCTGAAATTCCAGCACCGGCTCAGGCCGCGGCAACTGCGCCGGGTAATCCTCATGCCTCAACAATGTCATCCCATCCACTCCAATACGTAAATCCGGCTGCACCTAGAACAGGCCGACAATCCCATCGCCCGTTCGGTTTATTCTGATCTCGAACGCATTTTCGGCAAAGCCCTCAATTTGTTCGGCCTCGAAAAATTCGATCCCGGTCTTGTCATGGGCGAGCAACGGCCCACGAAATGCCAGGGACTTGATCGCGACCCGGTCCTGTTCGAAGGCGTGCAACCGGAATGAACCCGATTGGCATGCGGCGACGGCCCAGTAGAATTTGTTGCTGCGCAGCCTTTGTCCGGCCGACGCCGGCGCATCCGCCACATCCCGGGCAAGCCCATCGACAATCTCGGCCGCTTGGACAGATGTCAGTTGCGCGTCGGACCGACGCAGCTCCCAGGGCCCGAGCGGATTACGGATTTGGAAATTGGCGACGTCACCCGCCTTGTTGCGCGCCCGCGATGTCTGTTCGGCACCATCCGCGCCCAGCCGCAGCTCATAGGCCCTGATCTGGCGCTCATAGACCGCGTTGTACACAAACCGATACTGATCGGGAGAGCCCGTCATGCAGGCCGCGCGAATATCGTCGCCGGCGACGAAACTGAACCAAGTAAGTGATCTTTCAACCGGATTATCGGCCGGACCATCAAATGTGGTGCAGGCGGCAAGCCCAAGGGCGGCAACGGCTGTGAAGGCAAAACGGCGCATATTCCCTCGCTTTGTGGCTTTCTAACATGGTTAGTGTTGAGTTAATTCCACGATGCTATTTACATGGATTCGGTGCAGTCACTAGAATCACATTGATTCAATTGAAAAAAACTCGACCGGGGCGGTTGTTGATGGGCATGGTTTTTGGTTTCGGCAATGGACGAACCGCGTTCCGCAACATGCGCGCGCGCGTCCTGCGACGCCCCGCGCATGCCCTTGCCGTGGGCCTGTTTGCCGCCATGGCTATGGTGGCAGCGCAACCGGCCCAGGCGGGTTATGCCTCCTTCGTGATGGATGCGCAAAGTGGCGAAGTCTTTCACGCGCAAAATGCCGACACACGAAACTTCCCGGCCTCACTCACCAAGATCATGACGCTCTTCATGGTCTTCGAAGCGCTTGAGACCGGACGCCTCACACCCGATCAGGCGTTACACGTGTCGCGTCGTGCGGCCGGCCAGGCCCCGTCCAAGCTCGGGCTGAAGGTCGGCCAGACCATCACGGTCGAAGAAGCCATCGGTGCGCTGTCGGTGAAATCGGCCAACGATGTCGCCACCGTGGTCGCCGAGGCGATCGGTGGCACCGAAATAAAATTTGCCCAGATGATGACGCAACGCGCGCGCGAGATCGGTATGCGCCGGACGACCTTCAAGAATGCCTCGGGCCTGCCCAATCGCGGCCAACTCAGCACGGCCCGGGATATGGCCATCCTTGGCAAGGCGATGCTCGACCGTTTCCCCAACCAGTATGCGCATTTCTCGGACCTGACCTTCGAGTATGGCGCGCGGACCTACAGCAATCACAACAAGCTGCTGAAGACCTATGAGGGCATGGATGGCATCAAGACCGGCTACATTCGCGCGTCGGGCTTCAACCTGGTCGCGTCGGCCGAGCGTGACGGCGTGCGCCTCATCGGCGTGGTCTTCGGCGGTAAAACCGGGCAGTCGCGCGACACCCACATGGCCTCTCTCCTGAACCGCTCCTGGGGCCGTGCCCAATCCAGTTCGACATTTGCCGCCCTGCCCGCACCCAAGCCGACGACCCCGGGAGAGGCACCCGACGCGACAACAGCGCGCCTCGCGCTCGCGGCCGTTCCCACAACCGTGAACACCCCCGGGAGCGCGGGCAGCAAGGATACCGGCCTGCTCGATTGGGGAGTCCAGGTTGGCGCTTTCAAGGGCTACAGCCGCGCCCATTTGGCCGCCGGTCAGGTGGCTCAAAACCTTCGCGGGCTGCCGGCAACGGCAACCATCGAAATCCTGCCCCTGGAAAGCAACGGCACGACCCTGTTCCGCGCCCGGATCG
Organism: Pseudomonadota bacterium; assembly: GCA_027618305.1. GTDB lineage: Bacteria > Pseudomonadota > Alphaproteobacteria > UBA6615 > UBA6615 > UBA8079. Next base: position 2,623 of record JAQCFD010000244.1, on the reverse strand, counting down.
TCGGCATGGAGCAGGACAACGCCCGGACCATCTGCCGTCAGCTGCGAAGTGCCGGCAACGCCTGTGCCATGGTCACGCCGAACGGCAATATTCAGCTGGCCCAGGCGTCCCGGTAGCACGTCTGCCGCTCGCGACCCTGATGTCCCTCCTGCATCTCGAAGACTTCGAAGCCGGGCAAACATTCGACCTCGGCCAGCACATGTTCGGCGAGGACGAGATCGTCGAGTTCGCCACCCAGTTCGACCCGCAACCGTTCCACATCGATCCACAAGCCGCCGCGGCGTCCAATTTCGACGGGCTGATCGCCAGTGGCTGGCACACCGGTTCGGTGTTCATGCGCCTGCTCGTTGACGGGCTCCTGGCGCGCTGTGCATCCATGGGATCACCCGGGGTCGACGAATTGCGCTGGCTCGCACCGGTGCGCCCGGGCGATTGCCTGACGGCTACCTTGCAAATTGAGGATGTACGCCCGTCGAAGAGCCGCCCCGACCGAGGCTTCATCGCGACACGTGCCGTTCTGACCAATCAGGATGGCATCGATGTGTTTACGCTGCGCGCGCCGCTGATGATGCGCCGCCGCACGGAACCCGCGGGCTAAACGCACTTATTCAGCGGCCTTCGAACCCCTGATCGCATCGTTGACCCGGGGCATCACCTCTTCCGCCATCAATTCCATCGAGCGCCGGGACAACGTCTCATCGACCCAGTCCGTGCCCGCATATACCAATTCTCCAAAATCACCCGTGACCTCGCGCAAGGCGAGGATCTGGTCGACGACCTCATTCACGGTTCCGCAAATGACCAGGTCATCCAGAATACGCTCGAACGTGATCGCCTCTTCCGGCTCGTCGCGATCATGCGCAAAAACCCTGTGCCGGTTCGATCGCTTAAGTTTTCGGTACAACTGGCTGTAATAGAATCGATACGGACTGTTCGCATCGTCCTTGCCATAGCTTTTCGCCGTCGCGTCGTCGTCGGCGACAAACAATGTTCGCGCGACACGCCAGTCTGCCGGGACGGCGACCGCACCCGCGCTTTCCTTGCCCTGCCTGTAATTTGCCCAATGGGTTGCCGCCCATTTGTCGATCAGGAAGTTCGCCGACAGGGGGTGGAAATCCCGTGCACCCATGGCGATGACACCCTTGGAGAAGGGTGCGACGACCGTGCCGACGATTTCAGGACGCGGCCGCTGGTAAGGCTTCGGCATGATCCCGACACCCACCTCTTCGAAAATCGATTGCGCGGTCGAAACCTTGAACCGATTGTCCGGCAGATCGATGTTGTAGGGCGGATCGCGCTCCCAGATTTCCAGAATTACATCGATGGCCTCTGCAAACATCTGGTTGCGGTCCTCGTCGATCATCCCCAGCGCCTCCGCATCGGACCGGAGCGCACCGGGGCTGATACCCAGGATGAAACGGCCTTCGGCGAGATGATCGAACATGGCGGCATGGGCCGCGACCAGGACCGGGTGCATATGCGACAGATTGGTCGTCCCGGTCGCGAGCTTGATCTTCTTGGTCGAATGGATCAGCGTCGCGTGAAACAGCATCGAGTTTGTGATGCTCTCCGCCTTGTCGGTCAGGTGTTCACCAATGAACGCATCATGAAACCCCAGTTCATCGCACAGAATGACCGCCTCGCGGTCCTCGCGCAGCGTCTGGGTGTAGTCGCGGTGCAGCGGATGCACCGGCATGGCGAAGTAACCTAGTTTCATCTCGGTCATATTTACTGCCTGACTGGCTCGGCGTTTATTCAATCAGAACAGGCTATGCACGCGCCGTGCGTGACGCGATCCGAATTACGATGCCGATCTCGCCATGTGAGCAGAATATGAACGCCAGCAATCAGAGGTCTGCCGGCGCCTCGATACCGCTCGCCGCGAGCTGGTCGGATAAATCCTGTTTCAACCGGGCAAGGCCCGATTCATCGCCGGCCTCACAACGGGCCACCAAAACATCCTGGGTGTTCGACGCGCGGAGCAGCCACCAACCATCGGGCGTGCTGACGCGAACCCCGTCGATACCCGACACGTCGGCGCCGGCTTCGGACAGACGTGCCTCGACTTCCCCGATCACCGCGAACTTGCGGTCCTCCGAACAGGGAAAGCGCAGTTCGGGCGTGTTGCAGACCACGGGCAGCTTGTCGAGAAGGTCGGCCAGGGTCTCTCCCTTGCGTTCCAGCAGCGACAGGAGGCGGACCGCCGCATACAGGCCGTCGTCGAAACCGAAATAGCGGTCGGCGAAGAAGATGTGGCCGCTCATCTCACCCGCGAGAGGTGCGCCTGTCTCGGTCATTTTCGATTTGATCAGCGAATGTCCGGTCTTCCACATCGTCGGCACGCCACCAAGCCGTGCGATCTCGTCGAACAGAACCTGGCTCGATTTCACATCGGCAATGATCGTGGCGCCGGGGTTATCGAGCAGAACATCCTCGGCAAACAACATCATGAGCTGGTCGGCCCAAAGAATGCGCCCGCGCCCGTCAATCACGCCGATGCGGTCCGCATCCCCATCGAGCGCGATGCCCAGCTCGCAGTCATGCTCGGCCACATGGTTTTGCAAATCGACCAGATTTGCCGCCACCGTCGGATCCGGATGGTGGCCGGGAAATGTGCCGTCAA
>JAQCFD010000243.1 GCA_027618305.1 Pseudomonadota bacterium | reverse complement strand
TATGTCGGATCTAGCCGAAGGGGCGCCACCAATGGGTGGCGCCCCCCAGGATTTACTGGACCGCGTCCTGACCGTGATGAACACGATCGGGTCGTTGTGGATTTTCGTGCTTATGGTGATGATCGACACCGACGCCTTCAGCCGGACCGTGTTTACCCATCCCATTCACGGGGTGAACGAGCTGGTTGAAATGTCGATTGTCGGGATTGTCTTCATGCAGTTGGGCGATGCGACGCGCCGCGGACGGTTGACCCGCTCGGACGGGTTTTACGGACTGATGCAGCGCAAGGCGCCGAAGTTCGGTCATGTGCTCGGCGTGACATTCGATCTGTTGGGTGCCCTGTTCCTCGCCATCGTGCTGTGGGGCGCAGTTCCGGAGATGATCGACGCTTATGAGCGCAACTACTTCGTCGGTGAAGAGGGGCTGTTCACGGTTGTCGAATGGCCGATCAAAGCCGTCATCGTTCTCGGCTGCACCGTGACGATGCTTCAGTTTCTGAAATTCGCTGTGCGGCATGTCGTGCCGCTGGTGCGCGGCGCGCGCTAGCCGCGCTGCACCGGAAGGGAAATCCCGGTTATGGGTGGTATTGAGGTCGGAATAATTTCGGTCGTCCTGATCGTTTCGCTGATCTATCTGGGGCTCTATATCCCCGTGGCTCTGGGCCTCGTATCGTTTCTCGGTGTCTGGGTGATCCGCGACAATCCGAACATCGCGGTCGCGCTGCTTTCGGAATCGATCGCGGACACGATCTCCGAGCTCGTCTTTGCCTCGGTGCCGTTGTTTGCACTGATGGGGCTGATCGTCGCCAAGGCGGGGCTGGGGAAAGACGTCTACGAAGTTGCCAACTTCGCTTTCTACCGAATTCGTGGTGGTCTTGGGATCGCCACTGTCGCCGCCAACGCGATCTTTGCCTCGATCACCGGGTCCACGATCGCCTCCGCGTCCGTGTTCACACGTGTTGCGGTACCGGAAATGCGTCGCTTCGGCTATCGCACCCGCTTCACGGTCGGCGTGGTCGCCGGATCTTCTGTGCTTGGCATGCTGATCCCGCCGTCTGCGATGCTGATTATTTATGCGATCGTCACCGAGCAGTCGATCGGCCGGATGTTCATCGCCGGCATCATTCCGGGCATTCTCCTGGCCGTAGCCTACTGCATCCTGATCCTGGCGCTGGCCTATCTTTTGCCGCGCTTCGTCGGCGGTCAGGATTCAGCGAACATCGCCGCGGAAGACTGGGCCAATCAGACCTGGATGGACCTGATCAGGAAACTCGTCCCGGTGGTCGTCCTCGTGCTGGTCGTTCTGGGTGGCATCTACGGCGGCGTCTTCACGCCGACAGAAGCTGGCGCGGCGGGATCGCTCGCGGCGCTGGCAATCGCCGTTCTGAAGCGCAGTTTCACCTGGAAGGATCTCTGGGAGGTGCTGGTCGAAACCGGTTACATCACCGCGACCATCCTGTTCCTGATCATCTCCGCATCCATGTACAGCCGGATGCTCGGTGTGGCGGCACTGCCGACGGTGTTCGGGGAATGGCTTACGGGGTTCGACCTGACCCTGAACGAGTTGATGATCATTTACGTGCTGTTGATGGTGGCTCTCGGCACAATCATCGAAACCGCGTCAATTATCCTGATCGTGGTGCCGTTGTTCCTTGTGGTCCTCGATAGTTTCAATGTCGATCTGGTCTGGTTCGGGATTATCACGGTGGTGGGGGCCGAGATCGGCCTGCTGACCCCGCCGCTCGGAATCTCCTGTTTCGTGATCAAGAGCGCGATCAATGACCCGACCGTCTCGCTGTCGGATATCTTCGCCGGTGCGTTCCCGTTCGCGGTGACGATGTTCGTTGTCCTGCTCATCCTGATCGCTTACCCGCAGCTCAGCCTGTTCCTGCTCGAACTGGGCGCGGTGTAACGATCCGGAAATCGGGTTTCCCCCGCTGGTTTTCGGATAATGGATTGCCCATAATCGCGGTCATCCAAACCGGGGGAAGTGATGAAGATTTTCAAGGACCGTATTCCGTATTCCGCCATTGTCGACAGGCCGGCCTGGAAGCTGCCCGACGGCAAACGCATGGCCGTGTGGATCATCGCCAATGTCGAGGATTGGGATATCGCCCGGCCCATGCCGCGCGTGGTCCTGCCGCCGCCCATGGGGGTGCCGTTGCTACCTGATCTGCCCAACTGGGCATGGCATGAGTACGGCATGCGGGTCGGCTTCTGGCGTATCCGCGATGCGCTGCGCGACCGGGGCATCATCCCGACGATGGCCGTCAACGGTCGGGTCTGCGAGACCTATCCCCGCGTGGCCGAGGCCGCGCTCGAGCTCGGCTGGGAATTCATGGGCCATGGCTATCTTCAGGGCCCGATGCACAAGCATGACGACCAGCAGGAGCAGATCGACCGGGCCTGTGCGGCGATCGAGAAATTCACCGGTAAGAAGGTCCGTGGCTGGGAAAGCCCCGGCATGACAGAGACCTTCGGCACGATCGACGCCCTGGCGAAGGCAGGGATCGAGTATGTCGCGGACTGGGTGCTCGACGATCAGCCCGTGGAGATCGAGACCAGCGAGGGGCCGATGATGTCGGTGCCTTACACAGTCGAGACCAACGACATTTCGATGATGGCCCTGCAGCAGCACTCGTCCGACGAGATGTTCAAGCGCTCGAAGGACCAGTTCGATCGCCTCTACATGGAGAGCGAACATTCGGCCCGGGTCATGTCGATCAGCCTGCACATGTATCTCACCGGCGCGCCGCACCGGATCAAATATTTTGAGGAAATCCTCGACTATATTCAGGGTCATTCCGACGTGGCGATCGTGCCCGGCGAGACGATCATGGATTGGTACCGCGAAGCCCACGCCTAGATGGCCCAATCATGACCTTGCTTTTGACCCAGCCCGTGCAGGGCACCATCGAACAGTGGCGCGACGGGATCCTGCGGGAGATTCCCGATCTGGAGATCCGGCTCTGGCCGGATGTCGGCGACCCGGCGGATATTCACTACATGCTGGTCGGGCGCTTCAATCTGGACGACATGCCCGATTTGCCGAACCTGCGGCTCATGATGCCGATGTTCGCCGGGATCGATCACCTGATTGCCCATCCCAAGATGCCGGACGTACCGCTGGTCCGTGTCGGCCCGCCCGGGGGCGACCCGGCGATGACGGAATATGCGGTTCTCCACGTGCTGCGACACCATCGCAATATGCCCGATTATCTGGCCCAGCAGCGCGACAAGGTCTGGAACGTCATTCCCCAGAAACTGCCGCGCGAACAGCGGGTTGGCTTCATGGGGTTCGGCCAGATGGCCGAGCCGCCGGCGCGGGTGCTGCATGGCATGGGGTTCGATGTCGCGGCCTGGGCGCGCAGCGATCGGCAGGATGCGGATATCGAGATGTTTTGCGGCCCCGACCGGTTGGATGATTTTTTCGCGCGGACCGACATCCTGGTATGCCTGCTGCCGCTGACGACCGAGACGGATGGCATCCTGAATGCGCAGACCTTCGCAAAGCTTCCCGAAGGCGCGTCGGTCATCAATCTCGGGCGCGGTTCCCATCTGGTGGACGCGGACCTGACCGCCGCGCTGGATAGCGGCCATCTGGCGGGTGCGACCCTGGATACGACCAAGCCGGAGCCGCTGCCCGCCGACAGCCCACTCTGGGACCATGAGCGGGTCACAATCATGCCGCATACGGCGCGCAGGGTGCGCCCAAGCTCCGTGGGGCCCCAGGTGGCGGAAACCATTCGTCGGGACAAAGCGGGCGAGCCGCAATTGTGGGCAGTGGATCGGTCTGCGGGATATTAAGGGAGAGACGTAATGACTTTATCCGACGCACAGGTGGCCCAGGCCGCCGATATTCTTGCCAACGCCTTCAAGGCACGCACCACGATCGACGCCTTGCCGACCGAGTGTGGCCCGGCGAATGCCGCCGAGGCGGTGCAGATACAGGTTGCCATGCTCGATCGCGTCGGGCTGGACGCGGCGGGATACAAGTCGGGTTTCACCAATCCGCCGATGCTGGAGAAGGCCGGGACGGACGGGCCGATGGCGGGGGTCATGTTCCGGGAGTTCACGGTTGCGAGCGGCGGCAGCCTGCAGCGCGCCGATGTGGGGACGGGGGCTCTGATCGAGGCCGAGATATCCTTTCGCATGGGCGCCGATCTGCCCGCGCGCGACGGCGGGTACAGCCAGGACGAGGTCATGGCCGCGGTCGACAGCGCGATCCTCGGCATCGAGTTCGCCGTGCCGCGGCTCAACGACCCGCTGGGCCAGCCGATGGTCCATCTGGCCGCCGACAATGGCGCGGCCATGGGGTTCGTGGCGGGGCCGGATATCCCGGACTGGCAGTCGCGTGATTTGAAGACGCTGGACATCGAACTGCTGTTCGACGGCGAGGTCGTGTCGGAAGGTATGCCCCTGCCGGCGCGTTGCGATGAACGCTGGTCACTCACCTGGATCGTCAATCACTTCTCCGCGCGCGGCGTGGGGATCAAGGCGGGTGACTACATGACCACGGGGGCGGCTGCCGCGCCGAAACCGCTGGGCAATACCAAAGACGTCGTGGCGCGTTTCGCCGGCGTTGGCGACGTTCATGTGAGCGTCGAAGGCTGAAACTGATCCGGTTTTTCACATTCGCGCTGGCGGCGCTTCTGGCAATCGGCCTCGGTGTGCCTGCGCAGGGCGAGGATCTCGCCGCGCTTAAGAAACGCCTGCTGCCGGGCATCAAGGGCGAGGACAATCGCCGGATCATCGATTCCAGCGATTATCCCTGGAGCGCGATCGGGCGGGTGAATTCCCGCATTGGCGGGTTCTGTACGGGAACTGTGATCGGCCCGCGCGAAGTCCTGACAGCTGCGCACTGCCTTTGGAACAAGCGCACCCGCAGCTGGCTGGTACCCGATGCGATCAACTTTC
>JAQCFD010000006.1 GCA_027618305.1 Pseudomonadota bacterium | reverse complement strand
TAGTGCTTGACGGTATTTTCCCCTTCGCATAGGTTCCTGCCATTCCGCATCGATGGCCGATGCGGCCCGGACCGTGAGGTCGGGGCTCCGCCAGTCCGCGAGTTTCGCGCACTGGCGCATTTGTCGTTGTGGACCGGACGTTAGCTGGATGTCGAATGGATAAGGTGAAGATCTTTGTTTGAATCACTGACCGAACGCCTGGGTGACGTCTTCGATCGCCTGAAGCGACGCGGTGCGCTGTCGGAAGAAGACGTCGCTGCCGCCATGCGCGAAGTGCGTGTCGCGCTGCTCGAGGCGGATGTCGCGCTGCCGGTCGTGCGCGACTTCATTGCCGCGGTGCAGGAACGCGCGGTGGGTCAGGAGGTTGTCAAAAGCGTCACGCCGGGGCAGATGGTCGTCAAGATCGTCCATGACCAGCTGATCGAAATGCTCGGGGGGCAGGCGGTCGAGATCGATCTGAACGCGCCCGCGCCGGTGGCCATTCTGGTGGTCGGCCTGCAGGGCTCCGGCAAGACGACGACCACCGCCAAGATCGCGCACCATCTGGTCGAGAGACAGAAAAAGCGCGTCCTGATGGCGTCGCTCGATGTGCGCCGTCCGGCCGCGCAGGAACAACTCCGGGTGCTGGGCGATCAGGCCCTGATCCCGACCGTGGATATACGCACTGGCGAGATGCCGGTGGCCATCGCCAAGCGCGCCATGGATCAGGCGCGGCGCGAGGGCTATGACGTGGTCCTGCTCGATACCGCCGGTCGCCTGGCGATCGACGATGGGCTGATGACCGAAGCGACGGCCATCCGCGATGCCGCCAAACCCCATGAAACCCTGCTCGTGGCCGACGCGATGACCGGTCAGGACGCGGTGAACACGGCGCAGGCCTTCAACGAGCGTGTCGGGATTACGGGTATTGTCCTGACCCGGATGGATGGTGACGCGCGCGGCGGTGCTGCGCTGTCGATGCGCGCCGTCACGGGCCAGCCCATCAAGCTGGTTGGCACGGGCGAAAAGATGGACGCGCTGGAGCCGTTCCATCCCGAACGCGTCGCGGGCCGCATCCTCGACATGGGCGACGTTGTCGGCCTTGTCGAGCGCGCCCACGAATTGGTGGAAGAAGAACAGGCCGAGAAGATCGCGCGCCGGATCCAGAAGGGCGAGTTCGACCTCGTGGACCTGCTTGATCAGCTGCGCCAGCTCAAGAAGATGGGCGGGCTCGGCGGGGTCATGTCGATGCTGCCCGGTGTCGGCAAGATCAAGAAACAGATGGCCGCAGCCGAAATGGACGACAGCCTGATCAAGCGTCAGGAGGCGATCATCCTGTCGATGACGCTGCAGGAGCGCCAGCGCCCCGCCATGGTCAAGGCGTCACGCAAGAAACGGATCGCCGCCGGGTCGGGCACGACCGTCCAGGAAATCAACAAGCTGCTGAAGCAGTATCAGCAGATGCACACGATGATGAAGAAGATGAAGAAGATGGGCGGAAAGTTGCCGCCCATGGGTGGCGGTGGAATGCCCGGGATGGGTGGCGGTATGCCACCCGGAATGTTGCCGCCGGGCATGGGTCGCTAGGGAGGCCAGACGATTATGACGATGTTCCATCATGTCTCGATCGGCGTGTCCGATCTCGAACGGTCCGCGAAATTCTATGACGCGGTCATGGCCGCGCTCGGCCACACGCGTTTCATGGAAAAGCCGGGCACCGTGTCCTGGTGGCCTGCGGGCGGCGGGCAGGCGCTCTGGATCAACCAGCGCGACGATCTGACTGTGGTCCCCGACGATGGCCGGCACATTGCGTTTCAGGCCGAATCCCGGGCACAGGTCGACGCGTTTCACGCGGCCGCCGTTGGGGCCGGTGCGGCCGATGACGGCGCGCCGGGCATCCGCCCCGAATATCGCGACACCTATTATGGCGCCTTCGTGCTGGATCCGGACGGGCACAAGCTCGAAGCCGTCCACGCGCCGCGCGACTGATCTCGATGGCGATGCTCGATCATATCTCTTTGGGGGTGCGCGACCTGTCGGTCAGCGGCGCGTTCTATGACGCTGCCCTGGCACCGCTGGGCTACCGGCGTGTCCTGGAGAAGGGCATCGGGATGGCCTATGGCCCCGGCCCGGAGCGCGTGGGGATGATGTTTTGGATCGTCTGCCCGAGCGCCGACGCGTCGGCGTCGCGCGGCTCCCATGTCGCCTTTTCGGCAGCCAGCCGTGCGGCCGTCGACGGCTTCCATGCCGCTGCCCTTGCGGCGGGTGCGCGCGACAATGGCGCGCCGGGTCTGCGTCCCGAATACAGCGAGAATTACTACGGCGCGTTCGTCCTGGACCCGGATGGTCACAAGGTCGAAGCCGTTTGCCGAACCGAACACTGAAAATCAACCCATCAAACCAACACACGTAAACACAACACATACGTAAACAAAGGAACGACACATCATGTCTCTTCGTATTCGACTGACCCGTGGTGGCGCCAAAAAACGGCCATACTATCGCATCGTGGTTGCGGACTCGCGTCGTGCACGCGACGGCCGCTTCATCGAGCATATCGGGCATTACAACCCGATGCTGCCCAAGGGCGACCCCAACCGGGTCGGGATCGACATCGAGCGCGCCAAGCATTGGCTGAGCGTCGGCGCCCAGCCGTCGGACCGCGTCGCGAAGTTCTTCGCCGGCGAGGATCTGGTGAAGCTGCCAGTACGCCGCGACCAGACGAAGCAGCACATGCCCAAGGCGAAGGCGCAGGAGCGCGCGGCGGCTGACGTCGCTGCGGCGGAAGCGGCTGCTGCTGCGGCGGCAGAAGCGGCGGCGGCACCGGCAGTGGAAGAAGCCCCTGCCGAAGAGGCGCCGGTCGAGGAGGCCGTTGTTGAAGAGGCTGCTGCCGAAGAGGCGCCGGCCGAGGAAGCCGCTGCTGAAGAAGCACCGGCGGAAGAGGCAGCTGCGGAAGAGGCACCTGCTGAGGAAGCCGCCGGGGAAGAAGAGCCCAAGTCCTGATCCGTTAGGACAGGCGCGAACCGCCCGCCGTCCTGGATGACGTTGCGGGCGGTGGGAAGGTGCCGGAGATGGCCGTCGACAGGGGTGAAGATCCGGATGGGGACCGCGGTGCACGCGTTTGCGTGGGCGTGATCACCGGTGCGCACGGGCTGCAGGGCCTTGTGCGTGTCCGGCCGTTCACCGATGTCGCCGAAGATGTGGGTGCCTATGGTCCCGTCCAGAGCGAGGACGGCACCCGCAACTTCACTCTGGATGTCCGCAATCGCGCGGGCAAAGGCCAGATTCTCGTCGCGATCGAGGGCGTCGGCGACCGGAACGGGGCCGAGGCGCTCAAGGGCGAGAAGCTCTATGTGGCGCGCGATCATCTGCCGTCGCCCGACGAAGACGAATTTTATCACGCCGATCTTTTGGGGCTGGACGTGGTCACCACCGAGGGCACAGCGATCGGCACCGTGCGCGCCTTGCATGATTTTGGCGGCGGGGAAATGCTGGAGATCGCGGATGCCCGCGGGCGTCTGGGGACGGTGTCATTCACCCTTGCGGCGGTCCCCGACATTGACCTGGCGGCCCGTCGGGTGACGGTCGACGGGGCCGCGGTGCTGTGGCCGGGCCGGGAGCCCTCGGATGCGCCGGAATCCCCAGAATCCAGAGAATCCGGGCCTGACGGAGCAGTCGATGGTTGAGGCCTCTGTCTGGACAGCCAGCGTTCTGACCCTGTTTCCGGAGATGTTTCCGGGGTCCCTGGGCCAGTCACTGGCGGGCAAGGCGCTGGCGCGCGGCGACTGGCGGCTCGACGTCCGGGATATCCGGGCGCAGGCGTCGGATCGGCACGGCAGTGTGGACGATATGCCGTTCGGCGGGGGTGCGGGGATGGTGATGCGACCGGATATCGTGGATTCCGCCCTGGCGGCGGCCGTCAATCCGGTTGACGATCAGCGGCCGATCATCTATCTCACGCCCCGCGGTCGTCCCTTGGATCAGGCACGTGTCCAGGACTTGGCGGACGACCCCGGCGTGATACTGCTTTGTGGCCGTTACGAAGGCGTTGATCAGCGCGTGCTGGACGCCTGGCAGGTCGAGGAAATCAGCGTCGGCGACTATGTGCTTTCCGGTGGTGAACCGGCGGCACTGGTCCTGCTCGATGCGGTCGTCCGGTTGTTGCCGGGCGTGATGGGAACGGCAGAGTCACTGTCGGAAGAGAGTTTTGAAAGCGGACTGCTGGAGTATCCGCACTACACAAGGCCGGCCGACTGGGTCGACCGGCAGGGACAAAAACGTTCAGTCCCCGACATCCTGACTTCCGGCCATCACGGGCGGATCGCAGAATGGCGGACGACACAGGCAGAACAAGCAACCCGCACGCGTCGGCCGGATCTCTGGCAGCGCTACGCGGCGAAAGATGATGAAGGACAGAAGCGATGAACACGCTTGAGAAATTCGAAGCCGGTCAGCTCGCGAAGCTGAAAGCCGCACGGGAAGTTCCCGATTTCGGTCCGGGCGACACTGTCCGCGTGAATGTGCGCGTGGTCGAAGGTGAGCGCGAGCGTATTCAGGCCTATGAAGGGGTCTGCATCGCGGTCAAGAATGACGGGATCAACTCGGCCTTCACGGTTCGCAAGATTTCCTTCGGTGAGGGTGTCGAGCGTGTGTTCCCGCTTTACGGCCCGCGCGTCGACTCGATCGATGTTATCCGCCATGGCAAGGTGCGCCGCGCCAAGCTGTATTACCTGCGCGGCCGGACGGGCAAGCGCGCGCGCATCGTGGAGCGCACCACGGGCCGGGGCATGACCCGCCGGGGCGATGCGGTCGCTTCCAAGGCTGCCGCACCCGAGACGGACGCCAAGAGCGAGTAGGCGTTACGCGCGGGCAGATGCACCGGCGTAATCGAGGCAACGCCCCGGAGCATTCGCGCACGGGGCGTTTTTCTTAGCGGAAAGACGAAAATCATGGCTCAGCCGAGAACATTATTCGACAAAATCTGGGACTCCCACCTGGTCAAAACCCAGGATGACGGCACCTGCCTGATCTATATCGACCGACATCTCGTGCATGAAGTGACGAGCCCGCAGGCCTTCGAGGGGCTGCGCCTGAACGGCCGCACGGTCCGCCGGCCCGATGCCACGCTCGCGGTTGCCGACCATAACGTGCCGACCACGGACCGCAGCGGCGGTATCGCGGACGAGGAATCGCGCATCCAGGTCGAAACCCTGACCCGCAACTGCGAAGAGTTCGGGATCGAATTGTTCCAGATGGATGATATCCGTCAGGGCATCGTGCACATCATCGGCCCGGAGCAGGGATTTACCCTGCCGGGGACGACGATCGTCTGCGGCGACAGCCACACGGCGACCCATGGCGCCTTCGGTGCGCTGGCTTTCGGGATCGGCACGTCTGAGGTCGAGCATGTGCTCGCGACCCAGACCCTGCTGCAGCGCCCGGCCAAGAATTTCCTGGTCTCTGTCGATGGCGATCTTCCCGTCGGCGTAACCGCGAAGGACATGATCCTCGCAATCATCGGTGCGATCGGCACGGCCGGCGGCACCGGCCATGTCATCGAGTATGCCGGTGACGCGGTCCGCGCGCTGTCGATGGAAGGCCGCATGACTATGTGCAACATGTCGATCGAGGGCGGCGCGCGCGCCGGCCTGGTGGCACCCGACGACACCGCCTACGACTATCTCAAGGGCCTCCCGATGGCGCCGAAGGGTGCGGCATGGGAAGCGGCCGAGGCCTATTGGCGCACGCTGCCCAGCGATGCGGGCGCGGTCTACGACAAGGAAGTGCGTTTGTCGGCGCCGGATATCCCGCCGCAGGTCACCTGGGGCACGAGCCCCGAGAATGTGGTGCCGATCACTGGCGTGGTGCCGGACCCGGAGACTGACGCGCGTGACGACAATCAGCGCCAGGCCTGGGAGCGGTCTCTCGAATATATGGGTCTGACCCCGGGCACCCGGATGACCGACGTGGCGGTCGACAAGGTGTTCATCGGGTCGTGCACCAATGGCCGGATCGAGGATTTGCGCGCCGTCGCCGCGGTCGCCGAAGGCCGCAAGGTGGCCGACAGCGTCCACGCAATGGTGGTGCCGGGCTCGGGTCTGGTGAAGGCACAGGCCGAGGCCGAGGGGATCGACAAGATCCTGATCGCCGCGGGCTTCGACTGGCGCGAGCCGGGATGTTCCATGTGCCTGGCCATGAATGCCGACAAGCTGCAGCCCGGCGAGCGCTGCGCTTCGACCTCCAACCGCAACTTCGAAGGCCGTCAGGGCCGCGGCGGGCTCACCCATCTGGTCAGCCCGGGCATGGCGGCTGCCGCCGCGATCACGGGCAAGCTCACCGACGTACGTGATCTGGACGCGTAGCCGAACGCATGAGTGACACGTCCGCCAGCGATGTTCTGCCGTTCCGGTATGGGGGTTTTCTCCTGCGCACCGTGGCGGCGCTCATCGATTTGGGGATCGTCTGGGCGTTCGCCTGGTTGATTTCGGCGCTGCTCGGGATTTCCTTCCTGGCGGCGACGCCCGAGGAACTGGCCAACACCACGATCCTGCATGTGATGATTTCGATCACGCTGTTCGTCACCTGGATCTATTTCGCGGTGATGGAATCCAGCGCGATGCAGGCGACCCTTGGCAAGGCGTTCATGGGTTTGTATGTGACCGATCTGCGCGGCGTGCGCGCGACATTTTTGCGTGCCAGTGCGCGCCACTGGTTGAAGTTCCTGTCGACGGCGATCTTCTTCGTTGGCTATCTGATGGCGATGTTTCCGCCGCGGCACCAGGGCTTGCACGACATGCTGGCCGGGTGCCTCGTGATCAAACGTTAGGAGTTGGGAATGGAAAAGTTCAACAAGGTGACCGGCGTGGCCGCACCGCTGCCCCTGGTCAATGTCGACACCGACAAGATCATCCCGAAGCAGTTCCTCAAGACGATCGCGCGCACGGGCCTGGGAAAAGGTCTGTTCTACGAGTTGCGGACCAACGAAGACGGCACACCGCGGGATGATTTCATCCTCGACCAGGAGCCCTACACGAACGCGGAGATCCTGATCGCGGGCGACAACTTCGGCTGCGGGTCGTCACGAGAACATGCGCCCTGGGCGCTGCAGGATTTCGGCATCAAGGTGGTGATTGCGCCGACCTTCGCCGACATTTTCTACAACAACAGTTTCAAGAACGGGATGCTGCTGATCAAGCTGCCCCAGGAACAGATCGACAATCTGATGTCCGTGGCGAGCGATCCGGAGAACCCCGAGATCACGGTCGATCTGGAAAAGCAGGAAGTCCACGCGCCAAACGGTGTCGTCTATTCGTTCGAGCTCGACCCGTTCCTCAAACAGTGCCTGCTCGAGGGACTTGATGATATTGGCCTGACCATGCAGCAGGGCGACAAGATCGCGGAGTTTGAGGGCGGCCAGAGCGGCCAGCAGCCCTGGCTTTACAAGGCGGCTTCGTAGAAATTTTCGAATTCACCCTTCGAGACGACCGCGGCGCGGTCTCCTCAGGGTGAGTTGGTGAGAACAATATCCTCATGCTGAGGAGGCCCGCTTCGAAGATGGCGGGCCGTCTCGAAGCATCGGGGCGAATGCACACAGGGAGTATGAATGATGGCCGCCAACAAGAGCGTGCTGGTCCTGCCGGGCGACGGCATCGGACCCGAGGTGATGGAACAGGTCCGTCGTGTGATGGGCTGGTTCGAGGCAAAGGAAGCCGTTCGCTTCGAAGTCGAGGAGGCCCCGGTCGGTGGCGCCTGTTACGACGCCCACGGGGTGTCGATCCAGGAAGAGACCATGGAGAAGGCCCTGACCCTCGACGCGGTTCTGTTCGGCGCCGTTGGCGGCCCGAAATGGGACAACGTGCCGCGCGAGCACCGGCCCGAGGCCGGCCTGTTGCGCCTGCGCAAGGATCTCGACCTGTTCGCGAACCTCCGCCCGGCCGTCGTGATGGACGCCATGGTCGACGCCTCGACCCTGAAGCCCGAAGTGGTCAAGGGGCTCGACATCATGATCCTGCGCGAGCTCACCTCGGGCGTCTATTTCGGTCTGCCGAAGGGCGAGCAGACCCTGGAGGACGGCACCGTCCGCGTGGTCGACACCCAGGCCTATACCAAGGACGAGATCGTCCGGATTTGCCGGGTCGCCTTTGAGCTGGCGCGCAAGCGCAGCAACAAGGTGCATTGCGCCGAGAAATCCAACGTGATGGAGACCGGCGTGTTCTGGCGTCAGGTCTCGGCCGAAGTCGCGAAGGAATATCCCGACGTCGAGTTCCACCATATCCTGGCTGACAATTGCGCCATGCAGCTGATTCGAAACCCCCACCAGTTCGATGTGATCGTTACCGACAATCTGTTCGGCGACATCCTGTCGGACGAGGCCGCGATGATGACCGGCTCGCTTGGCATGCTGCCGTCGGCCAGCCTGGGTGCGCCTGATCCGGTTACCGGTGCGCGCAAGGCCATGTACGAGCCGGTACACGGCTCGGCGCCGGATATCGCCGGCCAGGGCAAGGCCAATCCGATTGCCATGCTCCTCTCCTTCGGCATGATGCTGCGCTACTCCTACGACCTGGGCCGCGAGGCCGATCTGGTCGAGCAGGCCGCACAGAATGTGCTCAACGAGGGATTCCGCACGGCCGACATCATGCAGGATGGCTGCACGCCGGTCTCGACCGAGGAGATGGGCAACCATCTGCTGGCGGAGCTCGACCGGATCACGGCCTAGTCGGCAATGATAATGCGGGCGTGTTGTGATTTGACGGCACGCGGCACGCGGCGTTAGCGTTGGCGCGCTAATTCTGGAGCTGGTTCATGCGTAACATCGTTCTGGGCATTGTCGTTGCCGCGCCGCTTTTTGCGGTCGCCCCCGCTGTTGCCCAGCAGATCGTCGACACCACGACGGGTGTGCGGCATGCCAGCGGCCAATGTTCGGTCACCGAGGCGATGCTGGCCGCGATCGAGCAGGGCCAGGCGGACCGCCAGGTCGACACCAAGGCGCGCCTCGATGCGTTTATCGACAACGCGCTGGCCAGTTCCCGCACAGCCGTAAAGACGGAAGGTCAGTCGCCCGTCGTTTTTCCGCCGGTTCGTTCCGGGGGTTGAGTTCCGATCTCGAAAGTTTCGCGTCTTACGGTGTTTTGCAGTCGTCGTTGCTGAAATGGGCATCCGCGGATCCGAGCGCGCGCAGGTAGCCCGTCTCGACCCCGCGGGGCCAGATGATCCGGATACGGTGGGGTGAGATGAAAATCACCCGCGCGGCGTCCGTCTCCGATTTTTGTTCGGCCGCGGCCGGGGGGCCATACCAGACGAATATGCCGTCGATCCCCTCGCCATAGACGATCGGCCGGGCAACCCGGACATTCACCCGATTGCCGCTGACGATCAGGCACGCCTCGCGAAACCCGATGACGTTGCCATGGGCGCGCAGGGCGCTGGGCGACACCACCTGCCAGTCGCCGACCAGGGGATTATCCGACGGGCCGCCGGCGCAGGCCACCAGTGCCAGCAGCCCCAGGGCAGACCATGGCTTCATGTTTCTGATGGCGGTGCCATGGCCATGGCGCCGGCCAGTTCCGGGCCCAGACGGCCGGTCATCCACAGAGCAACCATCCGGAAATCGCTGAGCAGGGACCACAGGGGATGGGTGAAGGTGGCGGGGCGGTTGCGCTCGATGAACCCGTGGCTGATCCAGGCGGGGCCGTAACCGGCGACGAGCGCCAGGAGTGCAAGCCACCAGGGGCCGATGACGACCGCGAAGCCGACCAGCAGGACCCCCGAGAGCGTCCCCGCATAGTGGAGCGCACGGGTTTCGCGCCGGGCATGCTCGCGCAGATAGTGCGGCCAGAAATCGGCATAGGTCGAAAATCGTTCGGTCATGGCGCGAATTCTGTCACATAGAAAGCCAGCAAGGCGAGGAGACTGACATGCCCGATATTTATGTAAACCCCGACGCGATCCCGGTCGAAATTCTCGATGCGATGAAAGAAAGCCTCGAACGCCGGGCGGCGACCCCGCAGGAGACCGCATCACTGCAATCCTATCTCGGCGATGTGGATTTCCCCGCGAGCGCGCGGGTGCTCGATGTCGGTTGTGGCACCGGGCCCCAGTCCCGAACAATCGCAGCGATCCCTGGCGTGGGCGAGGTCGTGGGCGTGGATCAGCTGGCGCCGTTCCTCGAGCGTGGTCGTGAGCTGGCGGCAGACCTGCCAAATGTGTCTTTCGAACAGGCCGATGCGCGGGACCTGCCGTTCGACGATGAGAGCTTCGATGTCGTCGTGCTGCACACGCTGCTGACCCATGTGCCGGGGCCGGAGGGCGTGCTGACCGAGGTGCATCGGGTCCTGAAGCCCCACGGGCAGGTGGCGATCTATGACGGGGACTTCACGACCATGTCGGTGGCAACGGCCGATGACGACCCCTTGCAGGCCTGTATCGATGCCTTCGTCGACGACAATGTCCATGACCGCTGGCTGGTGCGCCGTCTGCCCGACATGTTGCGGAGCATCGGCTTCGATCCCGCATCGTCTCGCAGCCACGGGCACCTGGATACGAATGCGCCCGTACTGACCCTGGGGTGGACCCTGCGCGGCGCCTACTATCTGGTCGATGCGGGCAAGATCGATCAGGCCGAGGCCGATGCGCTTGAGGCGGAGGCGCAGCGGCGCATCGATGCCGGGACGTTCTATGGCTACATGAACTATGTGAGCATGGTCGCACGCAAGACATAGGCGGAGGTCCAGGGCGCGTTTCGGCGCTCAAACCTTGCAAAGCCGCCGGTTCGGGCTTATGTCATCGCCCGCACCCGGCCGATGTGGCCGGGGATAAAGGATAGGACCCATGGGCTATAAGGTTGCGGTGGTCGGCGCGACGGGAAATGTCGGCCGTGAACTCCTGCAAACGCTGGCGGAGCGCGAGTTCCCGGCGGATGAGGTTGTCGCTCTGGCGAGCGAACGCTCGGTCGGGCGCGAGGTGTCGTTTGGCGAGGACAAGACTCTGGTCGTTCAGAATCTGGCCGAGTATGACTTCGCCGGGACCGATATCGGACTGTTCTCACCGGGTGCCAGCGTGTCCGCGAAATACGCGCCCAAGGCCGCGGCGGCGGGCTGCATCGTCATCGACAACACGTCCCAGTTCCGGATGGATCCCGACGTGCCGCTGATCGTGCCCGAGGTCAATCCCGCGGCAGCGGCCGGCTACACCAAGCGCAACATCATCGCCAACCCCAACTGTTCGACGATCCAGCTGGTCGTGGCCCTCAAGCCCCTGCACGACGCCTTCGGCATCGAGCGCGTGGTCGTGTCGACCTATCAGTCGGTCTCGGGTGCGGGCAAGGACGCGATGGATGAGCTCTTCAACCAGACCCGCGCGGTCTATGTGAACGACCCGGTCGAGGCGAAGCAGTTCACCAAGCCGATCGCTTTCAACGTCATTCCCCATATCGACGTGTTCATGGATGACGGGTCGACCAAGGAAGAGTGGAAGATGATGGTCGAGACCAAGAAGATCCTCGACCCGAAGATCAAGCTGACGGCCACCTGTGTGCGGGTGCCGGTCTTTGTCGGTCATGCCGAAGCGGTCAACATCCAGTTTTCCCGCGAGGTCTCGACGAAGGCCGTGCGCGCCGCCTTGCGCGAAGCACCGGGGGTCGTGATCGTCGATCACCGTGCCGACGAGGGCTATGTCACGCCGAAAGAGGCGGCCGGCGAGGACGCGGTCTATGTCAGCCGTATCCGCGAGGATTCGACGATCGAGAACGGGATCAACCTCTGGGTGGTCTCGGACAATCTGCGCAAGGGCGCGGCCCTGAACACGGTCCAGATTGCCGAGCTGCTCGACCGCGACTATTTGAAAAAGGCCATCGCGGCGGAATAGACGTGTTGATTGGTAGTGCCTCATCCTGAGCCTGACGAAGGATGTGGCAGCGAGCTGTTCCTCATACTTCGACAAGCTCAGCATGAGGAAATTGGCATGCGCATGGATCAAATCGAATCGGCGCTCGCCGCACATGGTCTGATGGCGCGTGGCGGGTTCCACCCTGCGCCCAATGACAACGTACCAGGTGAACCCGCGACCCTGATTTTGGTCGGCAATGCGGGGCCGGACATGTGGACTGTGTTCGACCGCGTGCGCGGGAACTATGCCGATAGTGCCAACCCTCTGGATGCTTGGGTTTCGGATGTTCTGACGGACGTCGCCATGTCGGTCGGGGCCACGCCCCTGTTCCCGTTCGGCGGGCCGCCCCATCTGCCGTTCCAGCGCTGGGCGCAGCGGGCCGAGCCGGTGTATCCGTCGCCGGTCGGCGTGCTGATCCATCCGCAGTTCGGGCTGTGGCACGCCTATCGCGGCGCGCTGGCGTTTGCCGAGAAACTGGAATGTCCCGCGTCGGCCATGGCGCCGTCGCCCTGTGACAGCTGCGCCGACAAGCCCTGCCTGATTGCCTGTCCCGTCGCCGCGTTTGACGGGTCGGCCTATGACGTCCCGGCCTGCGTCGGGCACATCACCGGGCCGGACACGGGCGATTGCATGGGCCATGGCTGCCGGGCGCGCCGGGCGTGCCCGGTGGGCAGTGACTATATCTACGCGCCCGCCCAGGCGGCGTTCCACATGTACGCCTTCACCGGTGCGCAGGGCGCGGGCTAGGTTCTGGCCGAGAGCATCTCCCGCGCGGCGAGCAGCCCGCCGCCCATGATCAGCCCGCAGGCCAGGGCCAGCGTCCAGGTCCCGGCCGCCAGCCCGTACGTGACCAGCAACAGGGTGGACAGCAGCGGGGCGGCGTAGGCGGCGGCGCCGAGCACCCGTAGATCGCCATGTTTGACCCCATGGTCCCAGACGAAGAAGGCTGTGCCCACGGGGCCGAGCCCGAGCCCGAGCACCGCGAGCCAGGCGACGGTCCCGGTCGGCCAGACGGTCGCCTCGAGCGCGAAATGCGCGACCCATGCCAGCACCGCCGTGCCGCCGCAAAAGGCGCCGACCGCGTCGGTCGAGACATGCGCGAAGCGGCGCGACAAAACCGAATATCCCGACCAGGCCAGGGCCGCGCCAACGGCGGCCAGGTAACCGCCGCCATATTCGGCGCGGACCCGTAGGCCGCCGTTCCACAGGCCGTCGCCCATGACGATCAGCGCGGTCCCGGCGAGGCCCAGCCCGGCACCCGCCAGATGGAACCAGCGCAGGCGGCCGACACCGCTGCTGGACGGCAACAGGGCGGAGAAGAGCACGATCAGCATCGGCCAGAGATAGTTGATCAGGTTGGCGTCCGCCGGGGGCGCGTTCTGAATGCCGACGAAATAGAGCAGGTGATAGCCGAACAGCCCGGCGATCCCGAGCGCCCAGACCGGCGCCGGCTGCCGCATATGATCCAGGGGGTTCTCACCGCGGGCCAGCCAGATCGCCACGGCGAGGGCGAAGACGATGGTGAAGGCCATCGCCACGAGTTGCAGCGGCGGGACATCGCCGGCCAGCGCGCCGAAGATGGCGAGCGTGGACCAGATCAGCACCGCCGACAGGCCGATCAGCGTGGCGCGGCGCGTGGTCTTCGGTTGAGCAGTCGCGTTCACCGGGGCTCGCGGCGGGCGGCTTTGGCGAGGGCTGCGGCCTCGGTGATGATGCGGACCGTCTCGGTCCAGAGGGACAACTCGTCGAGCCGGTCCAGGGGCCACCACTCGGCATGGGCGGCATCACCGCCGGCCACCGGCTCGCCGCCGGTCCACGCCGCCGCGCAATCGACGAGGGTGTAGTGGTAGCGGATGCGGGCGGGCAGGGCGGTCACGTTCGAATCATTGTCAGCCGAATCATCGTTCGCCGAATCATCGTCCGCGGACCTGGCGGGTGTCGCCGCCAGACCGACACCCTGGGTGCCGTCCTCGGCCGTGCCGTGCCGCGGCGGGTCGCCGTCGCGCACGATGGCATCGACCACGTCGACGATGCCGATCACCTCGATCTCGACGCCGGTCTCCTCGCGGACCTCACGGATCGCGGTTTCCCGCCAGGTCTCGCCGACCTCCTGCTTGCCGCCCGGGATGCTCCACTGGCCCATGCGCGGCTCGCGCCCGCGCCGTATCATCAGGACCCGGTCCTCCCGCAACACGACGACCCCGACCCCCGCGATGGGCCGGTCGGGATATTCGCGGCTCATCAGACCGAGGCCCGCCTAGTACATATGCTGACCACCGTTGATCGACAGAGTCGACCCGGTGACGAAGTCGGCGTTGTCGGCGGTCAGGAAGATCACGCCGCGGGCGATATCGTCGGCCTTGCCGAGACGGCCGACCGGGATGCGGGCGATGATCTTCTCGAGCACGTCCGGCGGGACCGCCCGGACCATCTCGGTGTCCACATAGCCCGGCGCGATGGCGTTGACCGTGATATTCTTGCCCGCGCCTTCCTGGGCGAGCGCCTTGGTGAAGCCGTGAATGCCCGACTTCGTCGCGGCGTAGTTGACCTGGCCATACTGGCCGGCCTGGCCGTTGATCGAGCCGATGTTGACGATCCGGCCGAAGCTGCGCTCGCGCATGCCCTCGATGACCGCGCGCGAGCAGTTGAAGACGCCCGAAAGGTTGGTGTCGATCACTTCCTTCCACTGCTGGTAGGTCATGCGATGCATGGTGCTGTCGCGGGTGATTCCCGCGTTGTTGACCAGGATTTCAACGGCACCCATGTCCTTCTCGATCTGGGTGACCGCCGCTTCGACGCCTTCATGGTCCGAGACGTCGAACTTCATCGTTTTGATGCCGGTTGCCTCCTCGAACTCACGCGCCGCATGCTCATTTCCCGCATAATTCGCCACGACATCGCGGCCGGCGCCCTTCAGCGCGATGGAAATTGCGGCGCCGATTCCTCGCGTGCCGCCGGTTACAAGTGCCACTCGGCCCATTTTACTCTCCCATTTGAGCGGGTCGGCGACGCCTGATTATGGCGCCTTTGTGTGCCCGCGATGAAGGTTGCGTTCCCCGTTGGATGCCTGTCCGGCTAGTCCCGCTCGACGCAGAGCGCGATGCCCATGCCGCCACCGATGCACAGGGTGGTGAGGCCCTTCTTGGCATCGCGCTTCTGCATCTCGTGCAGCAGCGTGACCAGCACGCGGGCGCCGGACGCCCCGATTGGATGCCCGATGGCGATGGCGCCGCCGTTGACGTTGACGATCGCCGGATCCCAGCCCATGTCGCGATTGACGGCGATGGCCTGGGCGGCAAAGGCCTCGTTGGCTTCGACCAACTCGACCTCGTCGACGCTCCAGCCGGCCCGCTCCAGCGCCTTGCGGCTGGCCGGGATCGGGCCTGAGCCCATCACGGCGGGATCGACGCCGGCGGTCGCCCAAGAGGCGATCCGTGCCAGCGGCGTGATGCCGCGCCTGGCGGCCTCGTCGGCGCTCATCAGGACCGTTGCCGCGCCGCCGTCATTGATCCCCGAGGCGTTGCCGGCCGTGACCGTGCCTTCCTTCGAGAAGGCGGGACGGAGTTTGCCGAGAGTCTCGGTGGTGGTGCCATGACGTGGGTATTCATCCGCGTCGATCACGATATCGCCCTTGCGGGTCGAGATGGTGACAGCCGCGATTTCGTCGGCGAAGCGCCCGTCGTTCTGGGCGGCTTCGGCCTTCTGCTGGGAACCGGCCGCAAATGCGTCCTGCTCGTCCCGCGTGATCTGCCATTTTTCGGCGACATTCTCGGCGGTGGTGCCCATGTGGTAGCCCATCAGCGAACACCACAGGCCATCATTGATCATGGTGTCGACGAATTTGACGTCGCCCATCTTGGTGCCGTTGCGCATGTGGGACGCATGGGGCGACTGGCTCATGCTCTCCTGACCGCCCGCGACCACGATATTGGCCTCGCCGAGCTTGATCGCCTGGAAGCCCTGAGCGACGGCGCGCAGGCCCGAGCCGCACACCTGATTGACCAGATAGGCCGTGCGGTCGTCCGGAATGCCCGCAGCGAGCAACGCCTGGCGGGCGGGGTTCATGCCGGTCGCGGCGGTGAGGACCTGACCCATGACGACTTCGTCGACATCCGCGGCCGGGACTCCGGCCCGTTCAAGCGCGCTTGCAATCGCGACGGTGCCCAGCTCTGCGGCGCTGAGGCCGGCGAGGGCGCCATTGAAGGCTCCGACAGGTGTCCGGGCGGCTCCGGCAATCACGACATCCGACATTTATCTCTCCTGATTGAATCTGCGGCTCGGTAGGGATTCATTGCGCAGTGCACAAACTCCCCGAAATCCGCTGCTTTTTAGTCCTTATTGGATATAGACCGGGTCGGGGGCCGAGTCCAGCGCACTACCCGTCGGAAACATCACAGAGCCATTCAGCGAGGGGTTCCCAGACCAGGGATTTGGCGCGGGCGCTGGCGACCATCCCGATATGTCCGAGCGGCGGGCTGCTGGCGTCAGCGTTCGGCAGGGCGTCGGCCAGCGCCTGGGCGGAGGAGGGCGGGACGATCCGGTCCTGTTGGGGTATCAGCACCCGCGCGGGGATATTTATCGCCTCGGGGCGGACTGTGGCACCGGCAATTTCCCAAAGTCCCTCATGGGGCGTGTTGCGGCCATACCAGCCCCCCAAGCAATCCCGCGCGACGGGGCCGGACAGGGGGACCCCGTCATTCAGCCAGTCTTCCAGTGCGACGAACTCCTCGGCGGCCTGGCTGTCCTGCCGGGTGGCGGCGAAGCGGATGAATTTGCGGGTGACCATGAAGGGGTCGAGCGCGGAGAACATCGACTGGATGATGTCCACCGGCAACTCGCCATAGGCCGCCAGCAGCGGGGCGGTCGCGTCGACGGCGCGGGCGAGCGCTTCGGCCTGGGCCACCCGTTCGGCGTGGAAGTTCCACGGGGTGGCGAGCAATCCCAGCCCCGCGACGTCGGCGGGCCGCTGTGCCGCGAGCGCCAGCGCCAGCAATCCGCCCATGCAGTAGCCGACCACCGGCACTGGCCCGCCCGCGGCCGCGACGGCCTGATCGAGCGCGCCGGCGAGCGGCCCGGTGATGTAGTCCGTCAGCGTGAAGTGGCGTTCCGCGGGCCCGGGCCCGCGCCAGTCCACGAGCAGGGGCCGCAGACCTGTTTCGGCGGCGAGCCAGCGCATGAGGCTGCGCCGCGCGGACAGGTCGAGAATATAGGCGCGGTTGATCAGGGACGGCACAAACAGGACGGGGCGGCCGTCAGCCGGCCCATAGTCGAGCAACCGCGTTGCGCCCGACTCCCACAATGTCGGCGGATCGGTCAATTGTCGCCGATAGGGGTGGCGGCGGTAGGCGTTCACGCCGGCCTGGAATGCCGTCAGGCGGGCGGTGATTTCGGTCTCGAGCGCGGCGGCGAGCGGGTCAGCTTCGCTTTCTGCCGCCGGTGCCGCCGGCAGGCTTTTTTGCAGCTTTGCGGCGCGTTCCGCGACTTGCGGTTTCCATTTTATTGAGGCGTTCCTCAATATCGGCAAGGCGCCGCGTGAGCTCGACCAACTGTTGATCGCGGTCATCATGTGCAGCGGCAGAGGACGTGGCCCCAGTCTCGGATGCGTGTTGGTCGTCTGATCCATTGGGGGGTTCATCGGGTCGGTCCGTCGTTGCGCGCGCAGTCCCGGACATCTGCGCCATGAGGGCGGCGAGTCCGGGGGCGCCCATGGGGTTCGCGAGGCCCCCCAGTTGCGTCATCGTATCGAAGAAACGTGCGGTTTGTTCGGCCAGATCGGGATCGGCCGCCATGGCCGCGAGCTGATCTTCCCAAAGATCGAGATACTGCCGTGCGAGGGCTGCGAAATCCGGCTGATCGGTCATGGCTTTGACTATAGCCTCACGCCCCGCGGAATCGCCACCGCAACGATCCGCCGGGGTAAATATGCGCTGCGATGCAACATAATTGGATTTCTGTTATACTAAGTTTCTTCCAGACGAACATTGCGGTGCCGCAACTCATGGCCGAAGCAGACAAAACAGACCCGATAATCATCAAGAAATATGCCAATCGTCGGCTCTACAACACGTCGACGAGCAAGTATGTGACGCTCGATGATTTGTCGCAGATGGTGAAGGCGGGATCCGAATTTCAGGTGGTCGATGCCAAATCGGGCGACAACATCACGCGCTCGGTCCTGACCCAGATCATCTTCGAGGAAGAATCGAAGGGCCAGAATCTGCTGCCCATCAGTTTTCTTCGCCAGCTCATCCAATTTTACGGCGACAGCCTTCAGACGATGGTGCCGAACTATCTCGAAGCGTCGATGGATGCGTTTTCGAACAATCAGGAGCGGATGCGCGACTATATGAAGGGTTCGGTGGAGCAGACCTTGAACCCGTTTGCAAAATGGGAGGAGATGAGCCGTCAGAACATGGCGATGTTCGAGCGCGCCTTCCAGATGTTCAAGCCCTATGGCGTGACCGGTGGCAACGAATCGGACAACCAAGCGGGGAGGTCGGCAGCGTCGACCGACGACGAGTCGAAACTCGATGATCTGAAGTCGCAGATCGAAAATTTGCGCCGTCAGCTCGACGACCTGGCACGCTGAGGCGGCCCTCTACCGGACCTGGCTATACCGAACCGGGCCATACCGGCTCAGGCGATCACTTCATCCAGTCGGGGTCGATCTCCGGTCGTCCGCAATGCCAACCCTGGAGATAGTCAACGCCCTCGCGTTTGAGGAGTTCGGCTTCCTCTTCGGTTTCGATCCATTCTGCGACGGACTCGAGCCCAATTCCCTTTGCCAGGTTAATGAGGGTGCGGACGAACAGCAGGTTGTCTTCGTTGTGGACCAGATCGCGAACAAACGACCCGTCAATCTTGACCATCGCGACATTGAGCGCACGCAAGTGGCGGAAGGACGTGAAGCCGGCGCCAAAATCATCCAGAGCGACCCGACAGCCAAACTTGTTGAGCGCATCCACGAAGCGCGATGATTCATCAATATCGTCGAGTGCGACAGTCTCCGTGATTTCGAGAATCAGACGCGTCGCGAGATCCTGTCGGTCTTGCAGGCGTTCCTCAAGCTGGCGCAGCCACAGCGGATCGACCGCGGTCAGTCCTGAAACATTGATCGACAGCTTCATCGTCGGGTTATGCTCGAGCGCGTCGAGCCCGAGCCCGAGAACCTTCCGGTCGATCAAGCGCATCAGGCCCATCTGCTCGACCACGGGAACGAACCCGCCGGCCGCGATGGGTTTGTCATCCTTATCCAGCATGCGCGCGAGGCCTTCGTAGAACATGACCTCACCGGTTTCAGTGGACACGATCGGCTGATAGGCGAGCGTGAAGCGATCGTCCTTGAGCGCTTGTTTTACCTGCTCCGCGATCACGAAATCCGGGCGTTCGGTGCGGGTGTGCTCCGGCAAATCCTTGTATTCGAGATAGCAGTCGCATCCGAGGCGTCGCGCCCCGCGCAGCGCGTTGTCGGCGTTGGCCACAATCTGGTGTGCCGTCGCGGCGTCGTCGGGGAAAACCGAGATGCCGATCGACCCGGTGATCGTCATTGGGCCCGACGGCGTCGACACGGGTTTTTCACGGATCATTGCCAGAAAGCGGCTCGCGATCGTGGAGAGTTCCGAGGTTTTGCACCGGTTGACGATAACGGCGAAGCGGTCGAACCCGACACGGCCCACCACGTCCCCGACGCGCATGCCCTCCTCGATTCGACGGGCCGCCGCCAGCACGATGGCATCGGCGGTCTCCTCGCCATAGACGTCGGAAACGATGTTCAGTTTATCGAGCCCGACCAGAAGCAGGCCGCCCTGATGGTTGCGGTGCAGGCCTTGGGTGATCGTGAGTTCGAGCGCTTCACGCAGTCGCAACCGGTTGTACTGCCCGGTCAGCGCGTCGTGATTCGACAGGAAGGTCACTTCTTCTTCGGACCGTTTCCGTTTGTCGATGCAACGGACCACGCCGGTCAGACGCAGCGGTTTGTCATTCATGGATTTGGTGACGACGGCGCGTTCCTGAATCCAGATGAACTGCCCGCAATCGTCACGCAGCCTGAACTCACGATCGAAGGAGTCACCGCGCACGAAATGGTTCGACAGCGCGATCATGCGGTGTGGCAGGTCTTCGGGATGGATTCGGTTGAGGAAGGTGTCTCCCGTTGCAACGGTTCCGATGTCCGATATGTTGATGGTCTCGGACACATGCCCAGTCCAGTCGATCGTATCGGTTTCCAGGTCCCATTCGTAGAACAGGTCGCCGGATGCCACGAGCAGTCCAACCAGATCGGACAGCGGCTTGCCGTCGTCTGGGTCAGGTACACTTCCCGTTTGGGCCATATGGGCCAGGTCCGACATTCTGTACCTCCTACCTGAAGGTTGAGTTCTTCAATCCGCACTTTCTGCGCGGACATTTCACGGGCACATTACGCAGCCAGGTCTTAACAAAGGGTAATAACTGCCTGCAAATTATTCGCCCCGGCAAAAAACTCCCACTAATGGCGTCTCGGGTTTCGTAATTATGGTTAACGAAAGATACAATTGTAAGTAATCATAGATTATTATTTAAAAGAAATTCTGTAAATTTGTAGGCATCTGATGTTCGCAATTCTGGGCGCGAAGTGACACCAAACCTTCCAGACCGTATCGGGATAAACGCAGACGTGGCGGCAACAAATGCCGCCCGGCTGCGTGCTGCTGCCGCCGCCGCCGTTCAACGTGTGGGATATATTTCCAACACGCTGAGCTCCGATCGGAACGAACGCCAGGGCGTCCACCAGCCGCCACAAACCACGCGCGCGCGCGTGATCGTCGAGCTGGAACTTCTACGCGAAGACAGGGCTCGGACCAGCAACGCGCAAACGCGCCGTGGCCCGAGCCCGCTTTTCCTGGCGCAGTATTTTGCGCAGGAAACGGCAAATGTGGACGGTGATTTCGTGATCCGGTCCCGGGCCGCCACGGGTTATCAGTCACTCGGGTTTGACCAGGATATCCTGCTTCCCGGTGACGTATCCGCATTCGAATCCGACCGTCCACGGGTCGATTTTTTCGTCTAAATTTTCGGACATTTTGACGCCGTTACCACACCGCGCATTGCAGTGACCGTCCCCTTTCGCCTATTCAGGAACTGTCACGACGCCATGGGCGGCGTCGGCGACGTCAAATGCGGGGGGTTACATGGTGAACACGGTTTATGAACTGATCGAGACGGGTGCAGACGGCGACATCGCGATTGCCGCGCCCGAACGCACGCCTTTGACATATGGGGCGCTGCGTACGCTGGTCGCAAAGACCGTTGCCGACATGAATCGCCTGGGCATTGGCCGCAACGATCGGGTCGCGATCGTGTTGCCCAACGGCCCGGAGATGGCGACGGCGTTTGTGGCGGTTGCCGCGGGGGCGACGACCGCACCGCTCAATCCGGGCTACCGGGCGGAGGAGTTTCGTTTCTATCTCGAAGATCTCAACGCGAAGGCTCTGTTCGTCGAAGTCGGCAGCACATCGCCCGCGATCGAGGTTGCCACATCGATGGGGATTCCAGTTCTGGAGCTGGCCACATCGAATGATGATCCGGCGGGCCTGTTTGAGATTTCCGGCGACGCGGCCGCGGGTCCGGCGGCATCGCCCGGCAATGCGGGTGCCGACGATATCGCGTTGGTGCTGCACACCTCCGGCACGACGTCGCGTCCCAAGATCGTGCCGCTCAGCCAGACCAATATCTGCGCGTCGGCCCGGCACATCGGTGGGACCCTGGCGCTGACGCCAGCCGACCGCTGCGTCAACATCATGCCGCTGTTTCATATTCACGGACTGATCGCGGCCGTGCTGTCGAGCCTGGCGGCGGGTGCCAGCGTCTATTGCACCCCCGGTTTCGATGCGCTTCGTGTCTTCCGCTGGTTCGAGGAGGCCGTGCCGAGCTGGTACACGGCGGTGCCCACCATGCATCAGGCGATTGTCTCACGCGCTGCGCGCAACGCGGATACGCTGGCGGCAATGGACCTGCGGTTTATCCGGTCTTCGTCTTCTTCGCTGCCGCCCCAGGTTATGGCCGCGGTGGAGGACACGTTCGGCTGTCCGGTGATCGAGTCCTACGGCATGACCGAGGCCGCGCATCAGATGGCGTCCAATCCGCTGCCGCCGGCCGCCCGCAAGCCCGGGTCGGTGGGTGTTGCCGCGGGCCCGGAGGTCGCGATCATGGATGACGACGGCAACATTCTCGCCCAGGGCGAGACGGGAGAGATCGTCATTCGCGGCCCCAACGTGACGGCGGGCTATGAAGCCAATGACAAGGCGAATGCCGAAGCCTTCACGAATGGCTGGTTCCGGACCGGCGACCAGGGCCAGATCGACGAGGAAGGTTATCTGAGCCTCACCGGCCGCCTGAAGGAAATCATCAACCGCGGCGGCGAGAAGATCAGCCCGCGCGAAGTGGATGAGATCCTGCTGGACCATCCGGCCGTCGATCAGGCGCTCACCTTCGCCTACCCCCATGACAAACTGGGTGAGGAGGTCGGCGCCGTGATCGTGCTCAAGGAGGGTGCGGTCGCCGACGAGGCATCGATCCGCGAGTTTGCCGCGAAACAATTGGCGGTTTTCAAAGTGCCCCGGAAGGTGATCTTCCTGGAGGAAATCCCCAAGGGCGCGACAGGCAAGCTGCAGCGCATCGGCCTGCACGAGAAACTGGGGCTTTAGGGTTCGGTCATGAAGGTTTGCATTTTCGGAGCGGGCGCCATCGGCGGCTACATGGCGGTCGAACTGGCGGATGCCGGCGAGGCCGAGGTCACCTGTATTGCGCGGGGCCCGCATCTCGCGGCCATGCGCGAGAACGGCCTCCGGCTGGTCCGTGAGGATGCAGACGACAAGGTGGTGCAGGTGCGCTGCACCGACAGTCCTGCAGAGGTGGGTCCCCAGGATGTCGTGATCGTCACGCTCAAAGCCCATTCGGCGGCCGCCGGCGCGGACCAGATGACGCCGCTTTTCGGGCCCGACACCGCGGTGGTGACGGCACAGAATGGGGTGCCCTGGTGGTATTTCTACAAACTTGGTGGCACCCACGACGGCACACGCGTGGCATCCGTCGATCCGGGCAACCGGCAATGGGATGTGATCGGACCCGAGCGGGCAATCGGTTGCGTGGTCTATCCGGCCGCCGAAATCACCGCGCCCGGCGTCATCAAGCACGAGTATGGCAACCGGTTCACACTGGGCGAGCCGTCCGGTGAGAAGACTGAGCGGGTGCAGGCGCTGTCGGCGCTGTTGTCGAACGCGGGATTGCGCGCGCCGGTCCGGCCACAGATTCGCGACGATATGTGGGTCAAGATTTGGGGCAATGTTTCACTCAACCCCATCTCGGCCCTGACCGGCGGTACGCTGGCCCAGATGATTGACGATCCCGATGTCTGCGCCGTGATTCGCGCGGTGATGGTTGAAGCACAGGCGGTTGGCGAAGCTCTTGGCGTCAGGTTCAAAATTGATGTCGACAAGCGGATCGATGGTGCGCGCGAGGTCGGCGATCACAAGACGTCGATGCTGCAGGATCTGGAACTGGGCCGGCCCATGGAGATCGATGCGCTGGTGTCCTCGGTCCAGGAGCTGGGCCATATCGTGGAAATTCCGACCCCGGCGATCGATGTCGTCCTGGGGCTCGTCAAACAGCGGGCCCGTCTGGCCGGCTGCTACGACGGCTGAACCCCGTTTGCCGACCGGCGCGCCCATCTCGATGCGAGAGGCGCGGCCGCCGCGAGAATTAGCAGGATAACCACCAGCACGATGAACGTGTTGCGTATGCCCGCTTCGCGGATGATCGGCTGTGCAACGAAGGGCAGCACGAACTGGCCGGCATAGATCGCGGTCGTCAACCCGCCGAGAACCCGGCCGCGCAGCGCCGCACCGGTCAGGCCCAGTAGCCATGTGCTCGAATTCGTGTACATCTGGCTCATGCCAACGCCGAAGAAGAACAGCGCCACCAGGACCATGACCAGACCGTCCGCCATGGCGAGCAGGGCGAATCCCAGCGCCATGTTGGTGGCGATGAAGGCGTAGATCCAGGCGTTGCGCAGCCGCGCGCGAAGCCGCGGAAACAGGGGCGCGCCCAACGCCATGAGGACCAGCGGTTAGGCGATCGCATAGCCCGCGATGCTGGCCTGTTCAGTGCCGATATCGACCAGCAGGAACGGCAGGTTCAGGGGCATCTGCAGGAACACGCCCCCGGTCACCGCGATCATGGCATAGATGGCGATCAGCGCCAGCCAGGGCACCGGCTGGCACGCAATGCTGCCGTCGGCCGAGACGGCAGATGCCTTGCGCGTGGGTTCGTTCACGGTGGCGATGATGCCCGGCAGGAACGCCAGAACCGAAAGGTGCAGCAGGAACGGCGCGCGCCAGTGGATGTCGGCAACGATGCCGCCGAACAGGACGAACAGCACGCCGCCGGCTGCCGTGGCGGCCGCGTAGATCGCGAGGGATCGCCGGCGCGTCCGGACGTCCTCGTAATAGTCGGCGAAAAGCGCGGGTGGCATGGTGAACAGGATGCCCATGCCGAGACCCAGCGCCGCGCGTGATGCCAGAATGGCGTGCAGGTCGTCCAGGATATAGGGCAGGGGCCCGGCGACGGCATAGATGGCCGCCCCGAACAGCAGGATCGGGCGGCGCCCGATCTTGTCGGCGAGGAACCCGAACAGCGGTCCTGCCAACGCCAGCAATAATGTCGGCAGGGAGACGACCAGGCGGGCCAGCAGGTCGATGTTCGCATGGTCGCCGAAGTGCAACGATAGTTCGGGCAGGGACGGCGCGACGGCGGCCATGGCCATGGCCGACAGGCCGCCGCAGCCGAACAGGGTCAGGTCGCGGATTCGCCGCCGCAGAGGGCTCATGGATCGGGGCAAGAGGATGTCTTGTGGCGGGGCGGTTGCGGTGTTCGGCCTACAGGCTTGCGAATGTCGCGCCGACGATGGCCTCGGTGCGCACACCCACGGCGAATCCCTCGCTGTGGAGGTTCGAGACGAAGCACAGGGAGAGGTTCCTGTCCGGGTCGGCGATGGCCCGGGCGCCGCCGGAGCCGAGATGGCCGAACGCGTTCTCATTGGGCCCCATGATGGTCGCGCCCGGCGGGTTCTTTGCATAGCCCATGGCATAGCGCATCGGCCGACCGGTCATGCCGTCGGCCTCTTCGGTCCATTGGGTCACCGTGGCGCGTGCGACGGCCTCGGGTGACAGGATTCGCACCCCGTCGATCGTGCCGCCATTGGCCAGCATGGCATAGATACGGGCCATGGCGCGGGCCTCGCCGAAGCCGCCGAAGGACGGAATACCCGCCGTTCGGAACTCTCGGCTGTTCTGGACATCCGTGTTCATGGGTTTCGGGTTGGGCCGCCAGGCGCGGGACAGAGGCGATTCTCCCGCGGCGGCCTGCGCGGCCATGGCGCTGCCGGCAGGGTTGGGTTGCAGGTCGGCGACCCGGGTGAGGTCCTCGTCGCGGACGCCGATCTGGTAGTCCACCCCCAGGGGTGCGCAGATATTTTCCTGCACGAATTGCTGGATCGGCGTGCCCGTGACCCGGCGCACGACCTCGCCCGCGAGATAGCCGATGTTGACCGAGTTGTAGGCCCCCTTGGACTCGACCGGCCAGGCCGGCGTCTGGATCTCCAGCGCCGCGATCATCCGGTCGTAATGGTAGATGTCGCCTGCCTCGGTCGCGTCGGCGAAACAGACCCCGCAATTGTGCGAGATGACGTGCCGGACCTTGATGTCGGCCTTGCCGTTCTGGGCGAACTCCGGCCAGTACTCGGCGACCGGCGCTTCGAGGTCGACCAGCCCCCTATCTGCAAGGATGTGCACGCTGGTGGCGCACATACTCTTGGCGATCGAATACATGATGCACAGCGTGTCCTCGCACCAGGGCTTGCTGCGCGCGGCGTCCATATGTCCGCCCCAGAGATCGACCACTTTTTGGCCGTCATGGTAGACCGTGACCGCGCTGCCGATCTCGTCATGGTCGGTGAAGTTTCGGGCGAGCGCCTCGCGAACGCCTGAAAATCGCGGGTCGCAATCGCCATGGATGTCCGGAGGGGTGCTGGTCATATCATGGCTCTTTCGGTCTGACGGAATGTCTGAAATCTAGTCCGCTGCCGGTATGCGCGGCGTGCGCCCGAACATGTCCCGCAGCTTGAGGGCAATGATGATCCCGGTGAGGCAGAGAGTCACGATGTTCGCGATGATGATCGGCCGGGATTCGATGACGAAGCCATAGACAAGCCACAGCGACAGCCCGGTTGTGAAGATCACGAACATGCCCAATGACACATCCCGGGTCGAGCCCGAGCGCCAGGATTTCATGACCTGGGGCACGAAGGCGATGGTTGTCAGGACCGCCGCGACGCCCCCGAGCAGGTCTGGATGGATGGCGTCAAGCATGCCTGTGCACCTAGCGGGTACAGAAGGGTTGCAGCGCGACGGCAAGGTCGAGCAGGGCTTCGTCGCCACCCGGCCAGCCAATGAACGACAGCCCGATCGGGCAGCCGTCAACTTCCGCGGCCGGAATGGTGATTTGCGGCAAACCGCTATGTCCGGAAATGCAGGTCAGGGCCATGGTGTTGGCCCGGAAGAATTCGAGATCCTCCGCGCCGGCGTCGAGCGGCGGTGCGATCACTGGCGCCGTGGGCAAACAGAGGATCGTGCCGGGGGTCGCAAGACCAAGCAGGCGTTCGCGCACACGGTCCCGCACGGCATTGGCGATCCGGGTCTCTTCCGCAGTGATGGTGGCCGCCATCGCGAAACGTTCACGAATGCCCGGTCCGAGATTGGCCTTGTGCTCTTCGACCCAGGGCAGGTTGGTCTGTTTGACCTCGCTTGCCTGAATGACGCGGAAGGCATCCCACCACACATCGAGCGTGTCGTCGCCGGCGACGGCGACCGGTTCACCCTTTGGCAGGACATCCGCCGCGGCGGCGAGGACGGCTTCAAGCGCCTGCTTCACCGCCGGGGTGGCGCGCGCGAAGGCGTCGGTCAGGACGAGCATGCGCGCCGGCGTGCCGGCGGTTGCGTTGCCGTCGAGCAGCACCGGTCCGATAGTGCGGAACAATTCCGCTTCGTTGGTGAACCAGCCCGCCGTGTCGAAAGAAGGTGCCATCGGGTGGGCGTTGGCGAGGTCCACCCGGCCGTGGGTTGGGCGAATCCCGTACAGGCCGCAGAAAGACGCCGGTATCCGCACCGACCCACCGGTGTCGGAGCCGAGCGTGAAGTCGCACATTTCCGCGGACATGGCCGCCGCGGAACCCGATGAGGAGCCGCCGGGCATGCGGCCCGGTGCGCGCAGGTTGCTGGGGGTGCCGTAATGGGCGTTGGCGCCGGACAGGCTGTAGAAAAACTCGTCGCAGATGGTGATGCCGACGATATCGGCGCCGGCATCCAGGAGCTGCTGCACGGCGACGGACGTCTTCGTCTTGGGCTCGACCCAGGCGTAATAATCCGGATTGCCATTCGACAGCTTGCGCCCGGCGATATGATAGAGGTCCTTCACCGCAAAGGTCTTGCCGACGAGGGGGCCGGCTCCCGACCCAAGAATCGGCTCGGTGATGTTGTGCGGCACGAATGCGTTTGCGACGTCTTCGGGAATTTTTACATCGGTCATGCTTGGTTAGCCCTTCTTTTTCCTGGCGCCGGGTTTCTTCTTTCCGGACTTGGGCACGGGCTCTGCCTTGTTGAACCAGTCGAGAATTTGCTCGCCGTCCCAGCACACCACGCCCGGCTTGGACAGAATGTGTTCAAACGTCTCGCGCACATATTTGATCCGGTGCGGTGAGCCCGACAGATACGGGTGCATGGCAACGGCCATGATTCGCGTGTGCTCGTGGCTCTCGGCGTAGACCGTTTCGAAATAGTCGAGGGATCGGGTTTTGAATTCCTGGGACTGGTGATGCTGGATCGCCATCATCACGATGTCATGGAGTTCGTAGTTGTAGGGCAGCGCGACCATCGGTTTGCCGCCGGTTGTCTTCAGGCGGACCGGCTGATCGTCGAGCACCCAGTCGCCGATATACTCGACCCCGGCATCGGCCAGATGGTCGATCGTCTGGTAGGTCTGGGTCAGGCCCGGGCCGAACCAGCCGCGCGGCCGCTTGCCGCAGAAGTCTCCGATGATCTTGAGGGATTTGTCGATGACGGCGCGCTCATCCTTGAGCTTGTGCATCGGCATCTGTTCGTAGGAATGGGCATTGAATTCCCAGCCGGCGTCCATCACCGCCTCGGCCGTGCGGGGATAATCCTCGATGGTGCGCGCGTTGAGGGTCACGGTGGGGCGCACGCCCAGATCGTCGAGCATGGACTTGATGCGCCAGAACCCGACCCGCATGCCGTATTCGTGCCAGCTCCAGTTCGGGTGATCGGGAATCATGGGCACGCCCTGGGGCGGCGGGATGACCATGCGGGCCATGGCGCGCACGATATCCCACACTTCCAGCGCCAGAATGGGCCAGAGCACCAGCTTCGCGCCGTCCGGCAG
>JAQCFD010000242.1 GCA_027618305.1 Pseudomonadota bacterium | reverse complement strand
AAGACCCCGATGAGCCAGTATCGCGCCGTGGGTCATCCGGTGGCGGTGGCCATCACGGAAACACTTATGGACGAGGGCGCGCGCGCACTGGACATGGATCCCATCGCGATCCGGCGGCGCAACCTGATGCCCGACGATGGCTACCCTTGCGAGTTCATCACCGGGCTCAAGATGGAAGGCCTGTCCCACGAGGCCTCCCTCGACAAGCTGCTGACGATGTTCGATTACGCGGGCTTCCGGACCGAGCAGGCCAAGCTGCGCGAAGAGGGCATCTATAGAGGCATTGGTTTTGCGACCCTGGTCGAGATGACCAACCCCGGGCCCCACACCTATGGTCTCGGCGGCGCGCGTATCTCGTCCCAGGATGGCGCGGCGGCGCGGATGGATGCGTCGGGGGCCGTTATCATCCAGACCTCCATCAGCGAGCAGGGGCAGGGCAGCGAGGCCGTGATCCAGCAGGTCGCCGCGACCGCGTTCGGCACCACCCCCGACAAGGTGAAGGTGATCACCGGCGACACCGACAATGTCCCCGTCGGCTGGGGCGCGGGCGGCTCCGGCGGCGCGGGCATCGCGGGCGAGGCGGCGCTGCAGGCGGCAAAGGCCCTGCGCCACAATGTGCTGGATGTGGCTGCGATCCTGCTCCAGACGGAGCGCGAGACGCTCGATATCTCCAAGGGTGTGGTGGTCGACCGCGTGTCGCGCGAGGAACGCATGCCGCTCGAAGAGGTGGCGCGCGTGGCCTATTTCCGGCCCGACACGCTGCCCCAAAACTTCCAGTCGGAGATGATGGCGACGCGGCATTACATTCCGAAAAAGTACCCCGTCGCGATGACCAACAGCTTCCAGGCCGTGACGGTGGACGTCGACCCGGAGACGGGGACCGTCAAGTTGCTCAAATATTGGTGCGTCGAGGATTGCGGCAAGGTCATCAACCCGCTGCTGGTCGATGAACAGGTGCGCGGGTCGATCATCCAGGGGATCGGCGGGGTGCTCTACGAAGAGTGCCGCTATGACAGCCAGGGCAACTTCCTCAACGCCAATATGGCCGACTATCTGGTGCCCATGGCCGGGGAGATGCCCGACATCGAGATCGGGCATATCGAGACCCTGACCCGCGAATCCGAGCTCGGTGCCAAGGGCGCGGGCGAGGCGGGCACGGCCGGTGCGCCGGGCGCGATCCTGAACGCGATCAACGATGCGCTGAGCCCGTTCAATGCGTCTGTCTGGGCGCAGCCGGTGACGCCGGAGCGGGTGCTGAAGGCGCTCGGGAAATACTAATTCGACGAGATACGGAGATTGCTTATGGCCGATTCAAAGAAGGCGGAAGTCGAAATCATCAGTTCGGCAACCTGTCCGTTCGCGCAGCGCACCCGCATGGCGCTGATCGAGAAGGACATCGATTTCGAACTCACCGAGATCGATCTCAACGACAAGCCCGACTGGTTCCTGGCCATCTCGCCCTACGGCAAGGTGCCCGTCCTGCGTCACACCGGGGCGGTGATCTTCGAATCCGCCGTGATCAACGAGTATCTCGAAGAGGTGTTTCCCGCCCGGCCGCTGATGCCGGCTGATCCGGTCCGCCGCGCCCAGGCGCGCATCTGGATCGATTTCGCCAACGTCCGTTTCACGCCCCATGTCTACAAGCTGATGCTGGCCCAGGATGCCGATGCACAGGCCTTTCAGGCGGAGCGCCTGACCAACGCCATGCTGATGATGGAGCATGAGGGGCTGGCCAAGCTCGGCGACGGGTCCTATTGGATGGGCGACGATATCAGCCTGGTCGACCTGACCTTCCTGCCGCATATGCAGCGCGTGGGCGTGCTGACCCACTATCGCGATTTCCAGATCCCCGACGAATGCATCCTGCTCAAGGGCTGGCTGCAGCTCATGGCGCAGCGCCCGTCGGTCGCCGCGGGTTCGGCGTCGCTCGATGTGCTCATCGAGAACTGGCGAAAATACGCCGAAAACACGTCGACCGGCACCACCGCAGCGGATATGCGGGCCGCCTGACGACCGAGCGATGCCCGCTGAGCAATGCGTGGGGGGCAAAGGTGCTGTTCAGGCACCGAAGTTGTTGCCGGGCAAGTCCGCTGATAGGGTTTCGGAAATTCTGATACAGGAGAGTTTATGGTTCACTTGCGCGAAATGCCTGATCATCTGCGCGAAGCGCTGGTCAATCAGGAGCTGCCCGAATATGGCGACACGCCATGGGTTACCCCCAAACCGCTGAATGAATGCCGGGTGGCGTTGATTTCGACGGCCGGCCTGCACCGCCGCGAGGATGCGCCATTTACGCCGGGATCCGGCGACTACCGGATCATTCCCGACGATTACGATATGGACCAGCTGGTGATGAGCCACCTGTCGACCAATTTCGATCGCAGCGGCTTCTATCAGGACGTCAACACGTCCTTCCCCTTCGATCGCCTCCGCGAGCTTGCAGACGAGGGCGTGATCGGCTCGGTGGCGAGCCGGCACTATTCCTTCATGGGGGCGACGCCGCCCACCGTGATGGAGCCGATCGCGCGCGATCTCGCGAAGGTCCTCAAGGCGGACAATGTCGACGCGGTCGCGCTCGTCCCCGTCTGACCCCAATGCACGCGCGCCGTGAGCGGGCTGGCACATTATCTCGAAGACGAAGGTATCGCGACGACCGCGATCGCGTTGATCCGAAAGCATGCCGAGGAGATCAAGCCGCCGCGGGCCCTTGCGGTCCCGTTCGAGCTTGGCCGCCCGCTGGGTGCGCCAAACGAGCCCGATTTTCAGCGCCGGGTCCTGCGCGATCTGCTGGAGCTTCTGGAGCAGGAATCCGGTCCGGTTCTCGAAGACTTTCCCGATGACGCCCCGGGCGCCGTTGTGGAGCAGGAAGGCTGGGCCTGCCCGGTCAACTTCGCGGCGCCTTTGGCGGATATGAGCGACGAGGAGCTGCTTGCCCAGACGCTGCTGCAGGAAATCTCGCTGCTCAAACCCTGGTACGAAGAATCCAAGCAGATCCGGGGCGGCCGCACCAATTTCGGAATCTCGGGCCTGGCGCCCGAGGACACCCCGGCCTTCTTTGCTGCGCTCGTGGTGCACCGGGAGGACACGCCGTCGCCGATCGCAGACAAACCTTTGCCGCTGGCCTTCAAGCAGGCGGCCGACGACATGCGCTACTACTACATGGAAGCGGCGATCGCCCGGCCGGATAACCGGGTCTCTGATCTTGAGATCGGCAACTGGCTATGGGGTGAGACGACCCTCGGCAAAGTGCTGGTCGAGATCCGCAACTGGGCGATGGAGAGCGAGAATCCGGGCTTCAAGGCGCTCGCTCCATCGGGCATGGTTCCGACCCATCAGCGCTATCGCACCAAACACGGCTGACGTTCCGTATTTCAGACTGTTTGTCGAAAAGGCCCTTCCTGTCGGGAGGGCCTTTTTGCATGTCGGCGCTGCGCCGAAACCTGAACGGCGCGATCAGGCCGCGTCGGCGTATGTTACCACGCCGACCGCCCCGCGCCGCGGGGTTACTCGTCCGATGATGGCGGCGTCCGGCGCCGGACCCGCGCGCAGTTCGGCGAGACAGGTCGCGGCCTGATCCGCGGGCAGGCCAAACAGCAATCCGCCCGCCGTCTGGGGGTCGAACAGCAACGGAAAACTCGGATGCGTGGCCAGCGGCATGGCGTTGCCGACGGAGTCCTCGTTGCTCGGCCGCAAGGTGCTCTCATGCCCCTGGGCGACCAGGCCTGCCACACCCGGCAGTACCGGCAGCGCGTCCAGGTCCAGCTCGGCATCGACGTCGGACGCGTTGAGCATCTCCAGCAGATGGCCGCCCAGCCCGAATCCGGTGACATCGGTGCCCGCGGACGCGCCGTGTTTTCGGATGACGGGAATACAGGGCGCGAGGGAGCGCTGCATGGAGTCGAACGCCCGGGTCACATGATCGCCGTTGGCCTTGGCGCGCATGTCGGCGGCAAACAGCACGCCGGTCCCGAGCGGCTTGGTCAGGATCAGGATGTCACCCGTCCGCAGGCCGGATTTTCGCAGGATTTCATCGCGCTCGGCATAGCCATTGACGGTCAGGCCGAACGCCAACTCCGCGCCTTCACCCGTGTGTCCGCCAGCCAGGACCGCGCCGGCCTCCGCCAGGGTTTCGGTGGCGCCGGCCAGCAGTTGGTAGAGGTCGTCGGACATCTTGTCGTCCTCGCCATGGGGCAGCATGACGGCGGCCAGTGCGGAATGGGCCTCGGCCCCCATCGCGAAGATATCGCCGAGGCAATGGTTCGCGGCGATCCGGCCGAACAGATAGGGGTCGTCGATGAAGGCACGGAACTGGTCGACCGTCTGGATCAGCGCCTTGCCCGGCGGCGGCGTCAAAACGGCCGCATCGTCGGGCGAGTCCAGTCCCTGGTCGAGCCCTTCCTTGTGTTGCGGGGGCAGGCGATCGAGCGCGCGGCGCAAGACCGTTGCCGGCACCTTGGCGCCGCAGCCGCCGCAGCGCATGGCCTCGAGCGCGTCGTCACCGTCCGTACCGTCCGCGTCCATGTCCGGGAGTTCCTGGTACTTCTTCATCCAGCGCCGGTCGATCCAGTCCTTCCACCGCCAGACCCATTCGCCTTCGAAGGCCAGCGGTCCCCGGGCGGCGATCGCGTAGCGATCGCCCGTGGTGATCAGCGCCAGGGCCTGGCCCTGGGGGTGGTACGACTTGAGCGGTGCGCCCCGCGCGGCGCGGCGAAGGTTGTCGGCCAAGTGGGGGCCCTGTCGCACGGCATAAACACCGGCCTTGGGCAGCCTGTGACCGTCCATCGACGCGGCATCTCCCGCCGCGAAAAGTTGCGGATGTGAGGGGGAGCGAAGCTGGTCACCGACCCGAACGAAGCCGCGATCATCAAGCGTCACATCGCTGTCGGCGAGCCAGGCTGGCGGGCCGGCAGAGGTCACCAGGATCGTCTTGTGTCTGG
>JAQCFD010000241.1 GCA_027618305.1 Pseudomonadota bacterium | reverse complement strand
ATGTCCGCGGGCGGCGTGACGGTGCCCGCCTACACCACCAACACGG
The DNA here is from genome assembly GCA_027618305.1 of Pseudomonadota bacterium. Lineage (GTDB taxonomy): Bacteria > Pseudomonadota > Alphaproteobacteria > UBA6615 > UBA6615 > UBA8079. The sequence continues at coordinate 4,903 of JAQCFD010000241.1, read as the reverse complement.
TGGCCGACCACATCCACATCATCACCGACTGCGACCCCCGCGTCGCCATCGTGTCGAACGCACGCCTGGCCGAACGCCTGCTGCCGGCGATCCGCAACACCGGCACCATCAAGACCGTCATCACCATGGAAGGCGCGGGCGGCGAGAGCGACGGGATCGTCATCATCAACTGGCGCGATCTTTTTGATTCGGGTGCGGAGACCAACGACGACGTGGCCGCCGTGATCGACGCGACCCGGCGCACCGACACGTCCTGCCTGATCTACACCTCCGGCACCGGCGGCGCGCCCAAGGGCGTGATGCTGAGCCATGGCGCGATCCTGCGCAATTGCGCCGGCGCCTATCACCTGTTCGAGACCGACGGGATGCTGGAGATGGACAACGAGACATTCCTGTCCTTCCTGCCCCTGAGCCATTCCTACGAGCACACGGCGGGCCTGCATTTTCCGATCTCGATCGGCGCCCAGATCTATTACGCCGAGAGCGTGGACAAGCTGGCCGCGAATATGGGCGAGATGCACCCGACCATCATGACCGCCGTGCCGCGGCTTTATGAATCCATGCATCAGCGGATCATGGCCGGCGTGGAGCGCAAGGGCGGGCTGTCGGAGAAGCTTTTCCGCAAGGCCGTCGCGCTGGGAATCAAGCGTTACGAACAGGGCGCGGCCGGGCTGTCGATGGTCGAACGGCTGCAGGATTCCGTGCTCGACAAGCTGGTGCGCAAGAAGGTCGCCGCGCGTTTCGGCGGCCGCCTCAAGGCGTTCGTGTCCGGCGGCGCCCCCCTGAATTACGACATCGGGGTCTTCTTCCTGGCGCTGGGTGTGCGCCTGCTGCAGGGCTACGGCCAGACCGAGACGGCGCCGGTGGTCAGCGCCAACCCGCCCTCGCGCATCAAGATCGATACGGTCGGCCCGGCATTCCCGGGGGTCGATGTGCGGATCGCCGAGGACGGAGAAATCCTGATCCGGGGCGAGCTGACCATGCAGGGCTATTGGAACGCGCCCGACCTGACGGCGGAGACATTGCGCGACGGCTGGGTCCACACCGGCGATATCGGCCTTCTCGACGAAGACGGCTACATCAAGATCACCGACCGCAAGAAGGACATCATCGTCAATTCCGGCGGCGACAATGTCTCGCCCCAGCGGGTCGAGGGTGCGCTGGTGTTCGAGCCGGAGATCAACCAGGCGATGGTCTATGGGGACAAGCGCCCGCATCTGGTCGCCGTGCTGGTGCCCGACGACGACTTCATCCGCAGCTGGGCAGCGGAGAATGACCGCAACACCGACCTCGCCGCCCTGGCCGATTCAGAGGCCTTCCATGAACGCCTGCGCGAAGCGCTGGACCGGGCCAACACGCGGCTGGGCCCGATCGAACAGGTGCGGCGGTTCATCATCGCGAACGAGGCGTTCACGACCGAGAACGGCCTGATGACGCCGTCCTTGAAGATCCGGCGGCACCTGATCAAGGAAATCTACGGCGCGCGTCTCGAGGGGCTGTACGGCCGGGCGCGAAGTTAGATATCTCGGCGAATGTGGCCCTCATTCTGAGCATGTCGAAGGAGAGGGCGGCTGCCTCATGCTTCGCCCAGCTCAGCATGAGGATCCAGAGTTTCGTATCTCGCGATGACGAGGAACGCCTCTAGCCGTGAAACTCCCGGTACCAGGCCACGAAATTGGGAATACCCACATCGATCGGCGTCTTGGGTTCGAAGCCGAAGTCACGCTGGCTGGCGCTGATATCCGCATAGGTCGCCTGAACATCGCCGGGCTGCATGGGCTGAAAGTCGATCTCGGCCTTGGTGCCGAGCGCGTCCTCGATCACGCCGATGAACCGCATTAGCGGCTCGGACTTGTTGTTCCCCAGGTTATAGACCCGGTGCGCCGGCTTGCCGTCCGCGCCCAACTTCGCCGGCAGATCGAGCACCGACACCACACCCGCGACGATGTCGTCGACATAGGTGAAGTCGCGTTGCATATCGCCATTGTTGAAGACCGGGATCGGCTCCCCGGCGACAATCTTGCGGGTGAAGATATAGGCCGACATGTCCGGGCGGCCCCAGGGGCCGTAGACCGTGAAGAAGCGCAGGCCCGTCAGCGGCATCGCGTAGGTGACCGCATAGGCGTTGCTCATCAGCTCATCGGCCTTCTTGGTCGCGGCGTAGAGCGACACCGGATTGTCGACCTGGTCATCCACGGAGAATGGCAGCTTAGTGTTGCCGAGGAGCTGGCATAGACCATGTGCCGCAACCCGCCACCGAGACTGCGGGCCGCCTCGAGGACGTTCATATGGCCAACGATATTGGCCTGAATGTAGGCGCCGGGATTTTCCATGCTGTAGCGCACGCCCGCCTGGGCAGCGAGATGGACGATCCGGTCCACGCCCTTGACCGCGCCCATGACCGTGTCGAGATCGGCGATGTCGCCGCGCACGAAGGAAAAATTCTCATGAGGGGTCAGCTGGGCGAGCCGCGCTTCCTTGAGAGCGACATCGTAATAGTCGTTGAGGTTGTCGATACCGACAACCGTCTCACCCCGGGCGAGCAGCGCCAGGCCGACATGCATACCAATGAACCCAGCGGCACCGGTCAGAAGAACTGTCATGGATTTACGAATTTCCCGTCACATGTTCGGGCACGTCTAAGCGCGCATGTTCTGCCAAACATATAAATGAGACCGACGGCGATTGCACGTCACCCGGTGTAACAAGCACAATAACGATCACAGACACCCCATTCAGGTTGGGGATGTGCCACCAGGCGGGGCGAATAGACAAATAGGTCAGTCGTTCTTACATTTCTGTTGAGGGCGCGCTCCGGCGGCCCGTCAGGGAGAGATTTTCATGGCCGAGACCGCCGTCAGCCTCGACGACAAATACGCCCTCGAATCGGGCCGCGTGTACCTCACCGGCACTCAGGCGCTGGTGCGCCTGCCGATGATCCAGCGCCAGCGCGACGCCGCGGCCGGGCTCGACACCGCCGCCTATGTCACCGGTTACCGGGGCTCGCCACTCGGCGCGCTCGATCAGCAGATGGCGCGGGCCAAGCCGTTCCTGGAGCGCAACAACATCGTGTTTCGCCCCGGCGTCAACGAGGACATGGCCGCCACCGCGATCTGGGGCACCCAGCAGCTCAACCTGTATCCCGACGCCAAGCATCAGGGCGTGTTTTCCATGTGGTACGGCAAGGGCCCGGGAGTCGACCGGTCCGGCGACGTTTTCAAACACGGCAATCTGGCCGGCTCCTCGGCCCATGGCGGCGTGCTGCTGCTGGCCGGTGACGACCACACCTGCAAATCCTCCACCACCGCGCACCAGTCGGAGTATGCCTTCGTCGATGCGATGATTCCGGTCCTGAACCCGGCCGGCGTGCAGGAGTTTCTCGACCTCGGCATCTATGGCTGGGAGATGTCGCGCTTTTCGGGCTGCTGGGTCGCCTACAAGACCGTGGCCGAAACGGTCGACAGCTCCGCGTCGGTGTATGTCGACCCGCATCGGGTGAATATCACCCTGCCGACAGACGTTGCGATGCCCCAGGGCGGCCTCAACATCCGCTGGCCGGATGAATTCCTGGTCCAGGAAGAACGCCTCCACAGTTTCAAGCTGAACGCCGCGCTGGCTTTCGCCCGGGCAAACCGGCTCGACAAGATCGTGATCGACAGCCCGAAGAAACGGCTGGGCATCGTCACCACCGGCAAGAGCTATCTGGATGTGCGCCAGGCCCTCGACGATCTGGGGATCACGGAAGAGATGGCCATCGATGTGGGCATCAGCATCTACAAGGTCGCGATGCCCTGGCCGCTGGAACGCGAGGGTGTGCGCGAGTTCGCCGAGGGGATGGCGGAAATCCTCGTCGTCGAGGAAAAACGCGCCCTGATGGAGGACCAGCTCAAGGAGCAGATGTACCACTGGCGCGCCGATGTGCGCCCGCGCGTCGTCGGCAAATTCGACGAGAATGGCGAATGGATGCTGTCATCGTCGGGCGAGCTAAGCCCCGGCCAGATCGCCGCGGTGATTGCCCGGCGGCTGGACCGCTGGCACAGCTCAGACGCCATCGCCGAACGCCTGTCCTTCCTGGAACGCAAAGAGGCGTCGCTGGCCCAGCAGCCGCCGAGCGCCAAGCGCATCCCCTATTTCTGCTCGGGCTGCCCCCACAACACATCCACGAAAGTCCCCGAAGGCAGCCGCGCGCTGGCCGGCATCGGCTGCCATTTCATGGCGCTGTGGATGGACCGGGACACCCAGACCTTCACCCATATGGGCGGCGAGGGTGTCACCTGGGTTGGCCAGGCGCCGTTCAGCAACACCGAACATGTCTTCGTCAATCTGGGCGACGGCACCTACTATCACTCCGGCTATATGGCGATCCGCCAGGCCGTCGCGGCCGAGGTGAACATCACCTACAAGATTCTGTTCAACGACGCGGTGGCAATGACCGGCGGCCAGCAGGTCGACGGCCCCCTGACCGTTCCGGGGATCACCCGCCAGGTCGAGGCCGAGGGTGTAAAGCGTATTGTCGTGGTCAGCGACGAGCCGGACAAGTATCCGACGGGCGCGCCGTTTGCCCATGGCGTGACCATCCATCACCGCGACGATCTGGACCAGGTGCAGCGCGACCTTCGCGAGTTCCCCGGCGTGTCCGTGTTGGTCTATGATCAGACCTGCGCGGCGGAAAAACGCCGCCGGCGCAAGCGCGGCACCTTCCCCGACCCGGCCAAACGGGTGATGATCAACGAGGCCGTATGCGAAGGCTGCGGCGACTGTTCGGTCAAATCGAACTGCCTGTCGGTGGTGCCGGTCGAAACCGAATTCGGTCGCAAACGGGCGATCGACCAGTCGAGCTGTAACAAGGATTTCTCCTGCGTCAACGGCTTCTGCCCGAGCTTCGTCACCGTCGAGGGCGGCC
>JAQCFD010000240.1 GCA_027618305.1 Pseudomonadota bacterium | reverse complement strand
CGGCGTCCGCCTGCCCGATCATGTGAACGGCCGTCTCGTCTTCTCCTTCGGGGTCAACGACATGGCCGAGGAGAGCGGTGCCGGCATCCGGGTTTCCGTCGAGGAGTCCGTCGCCAACGCCCGCGCGATCCTCACCGAGGCCAGCGCCTGGCTCCCGACCCTGATGATCGGGCCAATTCCCATCATCGAGGACATGCAGCCCTACATTTTTCCCAACGGCATCGCCTACGACTTCAACAACGGACGAATCGCCGAGCTCAACCGGCGATACAGCGCGTTGTGCGACGAGCTGGATATTCCCTACCTGGACAGCTTTGCCATATTGCACGGCAACACCGCCTGGGAGACCTCGCAACGAAACTGTGACGGGGTGCATGTAACAGGCGACGGCTATGCCATGATCGCCGCGCTGGTCGCCGAATGGCCCGCCTGGCGCGCCTGGCTCGACGCCTGAAACCCATGCGTTATCCCCGCCAGAAGACCGTAGATTAAGGGCAATTTAACCTCACGCATCCATATTCAACGACCCGACGCGCCGATTTATTCGCCGTGTCTCATCCGGGGTCGAATGCGATGGGCTTGCAACAACTCATCAAGCTGAATGTCTCGTCCAAGCTGCTGCTTGCGGCGATGACCCTGTTGCTGCCGCTCGTGGTCTTCATGGTGATCCTGGTCAACGACCGCGGCACCCAGATCCATATCGCAAAATCAGAGATCGCGGGCCTCGAAACCCTCGTCGACCTGCGCCAGGTCCTGGAATTGGTGCTGCAGCATCACGCGCTGGTCGAAATCGGTCACGAATCGGGCATGTACCACGGCGAGAGTGTCCACCGGATCGAACAGGTGACCGACGCCGCATTCGACTCCCTGATCACGAGATCCGACGCCGCGAACGACCCCTACGGCATCAGCGCGCCGATCGGAAAAATCCATGCGGACTGGAAATCTGCCCAGGCGAAAAAGGGCGACCATTCGATGGCCGCCTTCATGGCAGCGAACACGCAGATCGCACGCGATTTGTCCGCGCTGTTCCGGAAGGTCGGCAACGCCTCGAACATGGCGATCGACCCGTCCCTCGAATCTTCCCACCTGATCAATCTTCTCATGGTCGAGTTGCCGGAAATGGTTGCGCGTCTGGGGGAGGCGCGCAATCGCGGCGTCGCATTTCTCGACCAGGGTGATGCCCCCACAATCGATGCGCTGAAGCAGTTAAGCGTGGACGACTGGGCGCTCACCATTGCCCATGACAAGCTGATGTACGGCTTCAGCATCGCGGTGGCGGAAGATCCGCTCATCGCGAACAATCTGACTGATCAGTTCGAGCTCTTCGACAGCGACACCCGCAGCTTCCACGCACTGATCGGATCCGGCATTTTCGGAAAGGTCCCGGACGAGGTTTTCGCGCTCGGCTCGCTGTCGATTAACGCCACCTTGCGCCTGTTCGACCGCATCGCGCCGGAATTGGACCGCATTCTCACCCAACGCGTGACCGACCTGACAAACACGAGGCGGATCGCGATCTTTGCCGTCGTCGCGGTCACGATCATTGCCGGCCTCGCCGGGTGGTTGATTCTGGGTGTCATGACCAGGCCGCTGCAGCAGGAGATCGCCGAACGCCGCCGGGTCCAGGCCCGTCTGCGCGACCTGGCAGCCATCGTCGAACAGGCCGAAGACTCGATTCTGACGCTGGACCCGGACGGCACACTCACGAGCTGGAACAAGGGCGCCGAACGGCTCTATGGCTATCGCGCGGAAGAAGTCATCGGCAGACCTGTCAGCATTCTCGCGCCCGAGGGCTTCGAACACGAAACCAACATTTGGCTGAAAAAGCTCATATCCGGCAAACCCTTCCCCACGCGCGACACAATCCGGGCCTGCAAGGATGGCGAACTGGTCGATGTCTCCCTGCGCTTTTCGTTGATCCGCAATCCCGACGGCGAGATTGTCGGCGGCGCGGTGATCGCCCGTGACATCAGCGAGCGGAAAAAGGCAGAGGCTGAAATACAGAACAAGGAACGGATGCTTCAGGCGCGGATCGACCAGCTGCGGATGACGCAGGATGAACTCCAGCAACATCGCGATCGCCTCGAGGACAAGGTTCGTGAACGCACGGCAGAAGTTCGCGAAAAGGCCGTGCAGCTCGAAGCGGCACTGGAAAAAGAAAAAGAGTACAGCGCCCTCCAGCGCAAGTTCGTTTCCATGGCGTCCCATGAGTTCCGAACACCCTTGGCCATCATCGACGGCGCGGCCCAGCGGGTCGAACGCCGGATCGATACCATCGAAACGCCGGAACTCGAGAAACGCCTGTCGCGGATCCGCGGCGCAGTTCACCGGATGCTGGCGTTGATCGAAAGCACGCTGTCCACCTCGCGCCTCGATGAAGGCCGGGTTGCGTTGCAGCCGCAGGAGGTCGATTTGGGCGACCTCGTCCGCTCCGTCTGCGAGCGCCAGAGCGAACTTTCCGACGCGCTAAATATTCACCTGGATCTCGGCGACCTGCCGGACCGGATCGAAGCCGATCCCGCGCTGCTCGATCAGGTCTTCACGAATCTTCTCTCGAACGCGGCGAAATACACACCGACTTCACCTGAAATCTCTGTCACGGGCGCTCGCCAGGCCGATGGATTCTTGACGATCGCCATCGCGGACAACGGCATCGGCATCCCCAGGGATGAACTCTCCTGCCTGTTCGACCGGTTCTTCCGGGCCTCCACGTCTGAGGGAATCGCCGGAACCGGCATCGGGCTCAATCTCGCCCGGGAACTCGTGGAAATGCACGGCGGGACGATCAGCGTCGAAAGCGATGTCGGGGTGGGCACAACTTTCACGGTGCGCATTCCGGAACGCCGCCCCGACGCCACCCGCGAATCCGATTTACCCCAAAACGCCACCGCGGCCGCCTAGCCGGCCGAACCAGGAACACGCCATGACGAAAATTCTCTGCATCGAAGACGAAGCCGCGCTGCGCGAAGACATTGTCGAAGAACTGACCGACGCCGGCTATGCCGTGATCGAAGCCGCCAACGGCCGCGAGGGTTATGACGCCATCGTCGCGCATCGTCCTGATCTGGTTCTTTGTGATGTGAACATGCCCGACATGAACGGGTATGAGCTGCTGACAAAGCTGCGTGAATCTCACAATGAATTCGACGCGATCCCGTTCGTGTTTCTGTCCGCCCTGGCGGACCGGAAGGACATCATCGCCGGCAAGAAACTCGGCGCCGACGACTACCTCACCAAGCCGGTCGATTTCGAAATGCTTCTGGTCACCGTCGAATCTCGCCTTCGCCAGATCGTGCGGGTTACCCGGCACAAGGAAGAACAACTCTCTCAGCTCTATCGTGCATTGTCCCGCATGACCGAACCACAGGACAGCGGGTCATCCGCGGAGGTCGCCGAAAACCCCATGACCGTCGTCGCCGTCGTCGATGATGAGTTTGACCTGTCGGAGATACGCGCCGCCATTGAAGCGGGCGGACACAAGGTCATCGAGATGAACAGCGGCAAACAGTTTCTCGATTGTCAGCAAAGCATCGCGCCGGATCTGCTTCTGGTGTCCTTCAACACGTCCGATATGCAGGCCCCGATGATGCTGCGGCTCCTTCCGGATGCGGCGTTTCCCAAGGTCCTGATGATTCCGCCTTCGATGGCTGACATGGACCGGCTCGAGTCCCTGCCCGGATTCGATGCCACCGTCCGGTGGCCCTGCCCGGTGGACGAGTTACAGCGGAGAATTTCTCAGCTGCAGGCGACTCTCGATGGTGCGGATCCGCATACCCGGCAGGTCGGTTAGCTAGACGGCGAACTTCGCCACCGCGTTTTGTGCGAGCGTCAGCCCGAGCCCCGGCCCGTCCGGCATCACGACCGCGCCGTCCTCGACCACCAGCGGGTCGGTGAACAGCTCCTCCCACCACTCCATATGTTCCAGCATCAGCGCGTGGGGCTGGGCGGCGAGCACATGGGCGGAGGCTTCCGTGAACAAATGCGACGATACCGGCTGGTCATAGGCGGCGCACAGGGCGCAGCTGTTGAGATAATCCGTGATCCCGCCCATCCGCTGCAGGTCGGGCATCAACACATCCGCCGCGCGAGCATCCAGATGCTGCTTCATCGCCGCCGAGCCATAGGACGTCTCACCCGTCGCGACCCGCATATCCAGCGCTGCGGCGATCCGCGCGCAGCCCGCAATGTCGGTGTAGAAGACCGGTTCTTCCAGCCAGAAGATGTCCAGCGCCTCGAATGCGCGCCCGGCCCGGATCGCGACGGATTCCGACCAGGCCTGGTTGGCATCCACCATCAGGGTGATGTCCGGGCCCACGGCGTCGCGGACATGGCGAACCCGCTCGACATCCTTCATGAAGTCCGCCTGCCCGACCCGCACCTTCATGGCCCGGTGGCCGTCCGCCACCAGCTCCAGCGCCTCCGCGGCAAGCGTGTCGATCGACCGGTCGAGCCACAGCGCGGACGACGCATAGGTCTCGACCCGCGTCGCCGCACCGCCGAGATGGCGATACAGCGGCACGTCGGCGGCCAGCGCGGCCAGCTCCCAGCACGCCGTATCGAGCCCCGACAGCGCAATCATCGACGCCCCCGCATGACCGAGGAAATTCATGTCCTTCCAGGCCACGGCATGATTGTCCCGGACGGCGCGCGGGTCGCGCCCGACATAGAGCGCGGCCAGATCCTCCGCCAGCAGCGCCAGGGCGGCGGCCTTGCGTTCTTCGAAGGCGAAACACCAGCCCAATCCCGTCAGCCCCGCATCCGTGTGCATCTGCACCAGCACCGTATGGGCATGGGAGAAATCATGAAACGACGTGCGGATCGGGCGGCGCAGCGGCACCGCCAGCAGGGTGATATCTGTCCCGGTTATTTTCACGACGCCACCTTCATCTCTTTTTCCTCCGCACGGACCCGTTACAATAGACGACGCACAGGGAGGTGCGAGTCATGAAGTTTCTGATTCTCGGGGCCGGCGCGATCGGCGGCTATGTCGGCGGGCGGCTCACCCAGGC
>JAQCFD010000239.1 GCA_027618305.1 Pseudomonadota bacterium | reverse complement strand
GCGTGATCGGAAGGCTGCCAAATTGAAGCTTTCACTCCTCATCCACCCACTGATTCGGCGGAAGAGGCACAAAGACTATAAGGTGACCCGCGAAAAGACTGATTTCATGCGCTTCAAGTCAGACATTCGCAAGTACATCGATACCGGTGTGCCGCTCGCCTGGTCGGTGATGCTCGGGCGCGTCGAAGAAGCCGGTCTGGCCCAGCCGCGCGGCGGTCACATGCGCCTGATCATCGGCTACAACGAAAAGACGGACGAAGTCATTTACTCCGATTCTTGGGGACCGCGCCACGAGTTCAAGAAGATGGACATGGGCGATGCCTGGTCGATCACCATGCTGCTGCATCTCATCGCCCCGCGCCTGCAGCGCTAGGATGCACGGTGCGAAACCTCTTCGGGGCCGATTTCGAGGCTGACGGTAAGCCGAAGAATTATCAATTCAATTCACAGCCATCCCACAGGATGGCGGAGTGATGGAGGATTGGAGTGATGGAGTAATGGGGTTGAGCTCACAAAGGGACAACTGGGTGGTAAGATTGGGTGCCGAGATCAAAAGGCATTTTGCATTTTTCCATGCTTTGTCTGGCGCGTGTAAGTCCTCTATTCTCAACACTCCACGACTCCCATACTCCAACACTCCGTGGGATCACTGTGAATTCAATTCAGACAAGCGTTAGCGAGTGAGGTAAGTCTTCGCCCCAACGGGTAGCCCCATCCCCGTAACGCCACGGCTCTGCCTGGCGACCCGCAACTCAAGGCCGCCACGCACGAGACTGTCCAAGCGATTCGCCAGGCAGAGCCGTGGCGTTACGGGGACGGATACAAGACTAAGCGGGTAGTACTAATTCATCTTCAGGTATTCAACCACATCGCGGATTTCCTGGGCGGTGATGCCCATGCGGCTGGCAGGAACCATCAGCGATGTCGTCAGCTTCTTGCGCGACGTGATGTCGGCTGCGGCGACGACGACGTCCTGACCGCCAAAGGCGCGGATGACGACCGGGTCGCCTTCTGCCTGGATGAAGCCCTGGATACGCTTGTCTCCCTTGACCGTCAGTTCGGTGCCCTCGAACCCGTGTGACAGGTCGGCCGACGGCTCCAGAATCGCTTTCAGGATAACGTCATGGGTCTGGCCTCTGCCCCAACCGGCCAGCGCCGGGCCGAACTCGACCCCGGCCGATCCGATCTGGTGGCACATATAGCACCGTGCCGCCACTTTCCGGCCGGCTTCCGCATCGCCTTTCAGCGCCAGGATCTCGGCAGCGCTCGGCAGTTTTGCCTCGGCGGCAAATTCGTCCGGTGCCAGCATGTCGGTATAGGTCACCGGCCCCGCGGGCTTGCCGGACAGCATCTCTTTCGCTCCGTAGGCATGCCAGATGCCCTGACTGCGCTTGTCGATGAACTCAATCGCCAGGCTCTTCACCGCGCCATCTGCGGACTTCGCAATATCGACCATCGCCACGGCCGCTTGCGGTGCCTCGATCAGTGCCAGTGCGAAGAGCATCGAGCGGCGAGTTGCCGCGTCCACTGCCGTGTCCATCGCCCAGCCTTTGATCTCGTTTATGGCGCTGACCGGATGCAGGCGCCAGACGAGGTTGGCGTAGACCGGATCAAAGGGTTTGCCTGCCTGCGCGTCGCGCAGCGCCGCGTAGACCTTCTCTTCTTTGTCGGTACAGCCGATGCCGAACGCCTCGACGTAGTAACGATCCTTGCCGTCATAGCCGCGGGCGATGGCAAGGAGACTATCCTTGCACTGCTCGAACGGGACGTAGCGCAGTGCCAGGGCAACTTCGCGGCGCACCAGCGGCGACTCGTCTGTGGCCAGCTTGGCGGCGAGCTCCAGGGTCTTGTGGTCTTCCTGGCGCAGCGCACGGAAGGCGGCAATGCGCATCTGCGGATCTTTGTGCTGCAGGCGTTTTTCAACCAGTTCGCGGCCTTCCGGGCCAAGCTTGGCCAGCAGCCACGTGGCCCGCGCCTGGATATAGGCGTTGTCATCTGTGAGCAGATTCTTGACAGCCGGGATCGACGTGGCACCCGCGGCGGCCAGTTTGGCGCGGCCGAGCTCACGCACATTCGGCGACGGGTTCTTCACGGCCTCGATTTGCCCGGCTGTCGTTGTCAGGTCAAAAGTCGGCACAGCCAGTTTGGCACCCTTGGGGGCAATCCGGTAAATGGCACCGGTCATGCCGTTGTCGCGCGTGCCGTGACCACCGACGCGGGCATCGAACCAGTCGGCCACGTAGATGGCACCATCCGGCCCGATCGTCACATCGCTGGGGCGAAACAGCGTCTTGGCACCGAGAACGCTGCCGGCTCGGATAAAGTCGGCGCCGGCAAAGTCACCCTCGGGGTTGCTGGTCAGCAGAATGTCACGTTCGGGCAGAGTCAGCCCGGCACCGGCGGCCTTGGGATGATAGCCAAACAGCGTGTTGCGAGTCGGCTCGCAGCTGACGATGTAGCCGCCAAACTGTTTTTCCATGATGCCGTTCTCGTAGAAGGCGATACCGGTCGGAGCGCCGCCGCCGTAAACATCGCCGGCCGGGACGACGCCCGGATCTTCCTGGCGCCACTCGCTGACCGGCGTGCTCTGTCCGGCCATTTTGTCGGAGCCCCAGTTGCGCTTACCGTCACGCGATGTGAAGCCCATGTTGCCGTACTCCATCAGCCACGCCGTTCGCGCTGCCGGCGGATCGTCGTTGTCGTTCTGAAACACGTCACCGAACGAACTGACCGCCTGCTCATAGGAGTTTCGGAAATTGTGGCCGATCGGACGCAGTCCGGTGCCGTCGGGGTTGACGCGCAGCGCGACACCACCGTTATAAACCTGGCCGTCGCTGCTCTGCTGTCCGGAGATATTCTGCATCGAATAGAAACTGCCGGCATTGAGCTTCCAGCCGTCTTTGTCGGTGACCTGTGAGCCCATGTTGCCGTGATTAAAATAGTACTGGCCGCTCGGTCCGACAGTGACGGAGTGCAGGCTGTGGTCGTGATTGTTCCCGTTAAAGCCGGTGAGCAGCACTTCGCGGGTGTCTGTGCCTTCGTCGTACGTGGCGTTGCGGTTGACGTCGGTGTAGACGATCAGGTCGGGCGGTTGCGAGACGATGATCATGTTGTCGACGACAGCGACGCCCAGCGGTGAGGTGAACGCCTTCTCCTGAACGAAGACGTGTGAGCTTTCGGCCGCGCCGTCACCATCCTTGTCCTCAATGACAACGATTCGATCGCCCTCGGGCACGCGCCGGGCGCCGCGATAGTTGCGACCTTCGGCAACCCAGATGCGGCCCTTGTAGTCGATGTCCATGTTGGTGGGGTTGAAGAAGAGCGGCGACTTGGCCCACAGCTTGACCTCGAGACCCTCGCTGACAACCAGATCCGCGGCCGGGAAGTGGTCGATGTCGGGGATCTCCGTGGCCGCCGACTGGGCGGCCCCTGCCATCGCCTTCGGCAGCTTGTCGTAGACGAGGAACTGAACGCTGGTGGCGGCACCCTCTTGCCGATGCCCGCCGTCGTCGAGGCCGCCGCGCGCCAGGAACTTAACGAAGCTATGACCCTTCGGCAGGCTGTAGTGAATGACGCTGGCCGCGTGCGCGCCAATGCCGTAGGCGACCGGCTTGCCGTCGATCTTGAGCGGCTGGCCACCGACATTCTTGTTGACATGCACATCCTGCCAGCCCGAGCTGGCGGACTTCCACTTGAGATCCGTGAGCTTGGTTTCCTTGCCTGCTGCGTCGACGAGGCGCGGTTCCGCCCAGGTTGCCCAGTCGTGCGAGTTGCCGTCACCGCCATCGGCGATTGCCAGGTACAGATCCTGTTTGCCGGTGATGTCGGCACTCACGTCGGCAGCGAATCCATCGGTCTTGGCGGTGATGACTTTGCTGGAGAAAAGCGCATCCTTGGCGGTCAAATTCGGCGGCGGTGCTGCCGCTTTACCGAGGCGAGTGGTCGGATTGGGCAGCGACTTGACGCCGTCCGTCGGCACCTCCATGCCGGCCGTCCAGACAACGGCATTGAGGACCATGGTGCGGAAGTTGTCGTTGTTCCAGGCCTTATGGTAATGCAGACCCGTGGTACCGAAGCCGCGGCCTTTGCCGTCAGGACGCTCGTAGGCCCAGGCGACGTGCTGCTTCTCTTTGCGCTCAAGTACGGCGGCCCGCACGTGCGGATTATTGGAATGCGGACCGTCGTCGCGTTTGAGCGTCGCTTCCGGCGGCAGTGCCGAGAGGATCGGCGTTACGCCTTGCGGCTGAAAACGCATGTGGTAGTACCACTCGTCGTTCATCTTGAACGGCTTGACGCCGCGTGTCGTCGGGTGCTCAGGGATCGTCGTGAAATCGGCGTCCCAATGCGGATTCACCGACCAGTGCGTCTCGAAATAGCCGCCCATCCACTCGAGAAAGGCATCACCGCCTTCGCCCTTGGGGATTTCGACCGCGTAATGGATGCAGACGAAGCCGGTACCCTTGTCCATGATACCCTTGAGCTGCTTCAGATGCGGGCGGGCCGGGTGGCCGCCGCCGCCATCGGAGAGGATGACCACTGTCGCGGCCTTGTCAAAGAAAGACTCGTCCTCCGGCCATTTTTTCGAGACCACAACCTCCACATCAAGCCCGGATTCGGTACTGAGCATAGTCGCCAGAATGTCGCTGCCTTCGCCCCAGTTATGGGCGTCGGCACCATGGCTGTCGCGACCGGCGATGATGGCGATTTTGGTTTTGGCTTCGGCAGGAAGTGGAAAGGACAGGACGATCGCGAGCAGTGACAAAATGAGGGAACGGGTCATGGGGAACTCCTTGTAAGGGTAAGCGATGGACGTGCAATACGGCTTGTAAGGGTAAGCGATGGACGTGCAGCACAGCGCTAGTTTGCAGGCGCACGGCCGATCTGTCAAGAAACGGGGCGACCACCATTTAATAAATTGGGCTCTTCAGCAGAATCTGTGGGTGAATTCCGGCTCTGGCAAGTCCCCGAGTTGGTGAAACAAGGCGGTTTTGAGCAGTTCTGAGCTGCGATAGCCGT
>JAQCFD010000238.1 GCA_027618305.1 Pseudomonadota bacterium | reverse complement strand
GGACTTGATCCGCGCATCTCTGGCATCATACGAAAAGATGCCCGGGTCAAGCCCGGGCATGACGAGATTTCAGGGCTTTGAACTATCTTCTATGGCCCCTATCGCCTGGTCGATGGGCTCGATCACCCAATTGAAACGGCCAGACAGCCAGCCGAGTGGCCGGGACCAGTTGAGTTTGGTGAACAGCAAGAGAAACGGCAGCATGGTCACCGCCGCCAGCACCAGACGGGTACTGCCGTCCAGCCCCGCCAGTCTGGGCCACCACAGCCCGAACTGCAGCACCGCATAGACGCTCAGCCCGACAAACGCCGCCGCGCACACGGCGAAGCCGGCCATGACGACGGCCCGCGCACCCCGCAGCAGCGCAATCCGCATATTCCCTAGAACTTCTCGACCCAGGGCCGCACCTCAAGCTCCCAGGCCCACGCACTGCGATGCTGGCGGTGGAACTGGAGATAGGATTCCGCGATGGCATCGGGATCGAGCATGCCGTCGTCGCCCCGCCCTGCGGCCCGGTCATCGCCGGATTTCTTGACGATTCCGCCATCGATCACGAAATGGCCGATATGGATGTTCTGAGGGTGCAGCTCGCGGGCCATGGATTGGGCCAGGCCGCGCAGGCCGAACTTGCCCATCGCGAAGGATGACGAGTTGGGATAGCCCTTCACGCTGGCCGAAGCGCCAGTGAACAGGATCGACCCGTTGCCGCGTTTGAGCATGAGTTCGGCGGCCTTCTGGCCTACCACAAACCCACCATAGCAGGTGATCAGGACCGCGTTCTTGACCTCTTCCCGGTCGAGATCCGTAATCGGGCCCCGCGCGCGTGCACTCGGGTTGTAGACAACCAGGTTCGGCACGCCCTTTTCTGCCACCACAGCGTCGAACAACGCGTCCACGGACGCACCGTCGATCACATCGCATGCATAGGCCGTCGCCCCGGTCTCCTTGCAGAGATCGTCCAATTTTCCCGGGTTGCGGGCCGCCAGCGCCACATCCATGCCCTGGGATGCGCAGAGCCGCGCGAGCGACGCGCTCAGTCCTTCGCCGGCACCAACGATCAGCGCCACTTCCTTGTTAGCCATCAATTCATCTCCCCTGTGTATCTTGAGCCGAGACTATTCGTTGTTCGTTCGGAATATGGACAGCCATTCCGCTAAATCACGCCAGCGTCACAAAAAATTCGTATTTCACGACTTGCTTAACACCCCTTCGAGCGCCAAATTCGCAGCATCATGTCCGATACCACAGTTTCTTCCGGAATTCTTGGCCGCACGCGCGGATTGCTCCGACGCGCCCTGCGTGATGTGGTTGTGAGCGCCAGCAACCTGACCAGCCGCTCGGGCCTGAACATCAAACCAGATCTGCCCAATGACGATCTTGCCCGCCTGCAGCAACAGATCGACGCCAGCCTGTCGGGTCGCGGCGGAGAGGCTTCTGCGCGCACCAATGCCGCCGACCTCGGCCACTGCTATCTGAAACTGAACGATCAGGGCCGCCTGCGGTTCCTGACGCTCCTGACGGACGAATACGGCATCGAGCCGGCCCAGATCAACGACGCCATGGATGCGGTGCGCGACGCGACGGATGATCCGAAAGCCTACGCGCTGGCCCTGTCGAAACTGCGCGACGACCTGTCCTCGCCGCGGATGAAATTACTCCGTCAGTTCAACGGGTTGGAATATGGCGTTAAATTCCTGGTGGATATGCGTGCGGACCTGCGCGGCCTGCTTCGTGACCATCCGGAACTCGCCCCTCTGGACGCCGAGCTCAAATATCTCCTGTCGGGCTGGTTCGACGCCGGATTCCTGGAATTGCGCCGCATCACCTGGAGCGCGCCGGCCGATCTGCTCGAGAAGCTGATCGCCTACGAGGCCGTGCACGAAATCCAGTCCTGGACCGATCTCAAGAACCGGCTGGAATCCGATCGCCGCTTTTATGCGTTTTTCCACCCCTCGATGCATGACGAGCCGCTGATTTTCGTCGAAGTCGCGCTCGTGAAGGGCATCGCCGACAACGTCCAGACCCTGCTGGACGAAAACCAGCCGATCGCCAACGCGGAAGACGCCGACACGGCCATCTTCTACTCCATCTCCAACGCTCAACCAGGCCTGTCGGGCGTAAGTTTCGGGGATTTCCTGATCAAGCAGGTGGTCGATCACCTGTCCCGCGAGCTGCCGAACCTCAAGACCTTCGCGACCCTGTCGCCGATCCCGGGTTTCCGGCGCTGGCTCGACCGGCGCCTGGCCGACGGCGCGGAACTCCTCGACCACGAGCAGGAAGACGCCCTCGCCGCTGTCGCGGGCGAACTCCCGGATGGCACCAATGTCCTGCCGTTCCTGCTCGATCAGCCCAACTGGCAGCAGGACCCGGACGTCGCCGAGGCGCTCAAGCCGATCGTCATGCATCTGGTGGCCGGCTACCTGCTGTATCAGCGCCGGGAATCCACCGGCACGGCCCTCGATTCCGTGGCCCATTTCCATCTCAGCAACGGCGCCTTGGTCGAGCGGATCAACTGGCTGGCGGATACATCGGCGCGCGGGCTGCAGCAATCCGCCGGCACGATGGTCAATTATCTCTATGACAAGTCGCGGATCGAGACGAACCACGAGGCCTATGTCTCCGGCAGCGAGATTCCGGCCTCGAGCGGCGTGCGCAACCTGCTCTAGTCAGCCACAAATCACGCCCGCACAACGGAGTATTCAGACATGATCGAGGACACCCTCGACATCGCGACCGCCGACGGCGCGATGGAAACCTTCATCTGCCGGCCCGAACGCGGCGATCCCTGCCCGCCTGTGTTGTTCCTGATGGATGCACCCGGCATTCGCGAGGAACTGCACGACATGGCGCGACGGCTGGCAACCAGCGGCTACTGCGTGCTGCTGCCCAATCTCTATTACCGCGCCGGCCGCGACACGACGAATTTCGGGCCGGATGTCCTGGTGAAGGAAACCGAGACGTGGAAACGCATGCGCGCGATCCGCACCAGGATGACGATTCCCCCGGTCATGGACGATATCGCGGCGATGTTCGCCTTCCTCGACGCCCACCCCGAGATGGCGCGCCCCGGCACCGTCGGAACCCACGGCTACTGCATGGCCGGCCCCTACGCGCTGGCCGCCGCCGCACGCTACCCGGACCGCATCGCGGCCGCCGCGTCGTTTTACGGCACCTGGATCGTCAGCGATGCGGAGGAAAGCCCCCATCTCAACCTCGCGAAGATCAAGGGCGAGGCCTACACCTCCTGCGCCGAGATCGACGACCTGGCACCCCTGCCCATGGTGGCCGAACTGCAGGAGTTGTTCGATGCGGCCGGCACCCGCGGCGAGATCGAGATCCACCCCGGCGTCCATCACGGCTTCGCGTTCCCCGAACGCAAGATCTACGACAAGCCCGCCGCGGAACGCCACTGGGAGCGGCTCTTGGCGCTCTACGGGCGGAATTTATAGGACCGATCTTCGTTACGCGTCATGCCCGGACCTGATCCGGGCATCCACGTGACAGACATCGAGCGCGGCGCCACGACGTGGATGGCCGGATCAAGTCCGGCCATGACGTGCGAGGGCTGGATCGTCTCCCCAAACGCCTCATCTTGAGCCTGTCGAAAGACGAGGTGTTCGGCCTCCTACGCGCGTAACCTTTAGTTATCCAACCTCGTGCCGAGGAGGCGCGCAGCGCCGTCTCGAAACACGGCGCGGAATGGCTGTATCCTTCGAGACGGGCCACCTTGTTCGAAAACGGCCCTCCTCAGGACGAGGGGAGACATCCGACCTAACCAAAACCGTCATGCCCGGACTTGATCCGGGCATCCATCTTTCCGATCCGAAGAATCTATGGAAGAGATGGCCGGATCAAGTCCGGCCATGACGATGAATGGTGGATCGTCACCCGAATACCTCATCTTGAGCCTGTCGAAAGATGAGGTGTTCGGCCTCATACTTCGACAAGCTCAGTATGAGGATCTACTTAATCAAACCGGCTTTTCGCCCTTGATGGTCACCCGGTGGCCCTTGCGCTCGGCGGGCCAGTAGTCCCACAGCGCCCGGTGCATGACGCAGCGATTGTCCCAGAAGGCCAGGTCGTTCACCTCCCAGCGATAGCGGATCTGGAAGTCGATCTTCTCGACATGATCCAGCAGGAAGTCGAGGATCGCCTCGCTCTCGTCCGGTTCCAGCCCGACGATCCCGGTGGTGAAACCGCGATTGACGTAGAGCGCCTTGCGGCCGGTCTCCGGATGGGTGCGCGCGATGGGGTGCTCCGCCGAGGGATAGACCCTGCCCGTGTCGTCCACGCCGAAATCCGCGTAGCGGCCGCGATAGATATGCTCGCCCGCATGGGTCGCGTGCATCCCGTCGAGCATCGTCTTCAGCGGGTCGGACAGCATCTCCCAGGCCGCATAGCTGTCGGCGAACATGGTGTCGCCGCCGCTCTCGGGCAGGATGTGGAGTTGCAGCATCGTGCCCAGGGGTGGTTCTTCGTCGCACGACACGTCGGAATGCCAGTATTCGCCGTTGGCCGTCTTCGAGCCGGCATGGGCGTGGATCTCCATGATCGCGGGGAAGCCGTCCTTGCCCGGGTTGCCCGGGTGATAGTGCAGCTCGCCGAACATCTCGCCGATGGCAATCTGGGTCTCGGGCGCGATCGGTGACTGTTCCTTGAAGAACAGCACCTGATGATCGAGATGGGCCTGGAACACCTCCGCGAACTGGTCTTCGGTCAGCCCGTCGGCGAGGTCGATGCCGCGCACCTCCGCACCGAGATTGGGCGCATAGGGGCGCACCTCGATGTGGTGATAGTTCCGCCGCTCGCGCACGTGCTCGCGCTTGGTGTCGACATTGCCCTCGGGCCGGGTGCCCGGGCTTTTTGCATAGACGTTTGCCATGGATCGAAGCCTACGATTCCTTGCCGTGACGCTCAACTGCTGGCTGACAATCTCATATCGACACAAAACCCACCTCATGCTGAGGAGGCGCGAAGCGCCGTCTCGAAGCATCGCGCAAACCCACGCTCCATCCTTCGAGACGGGCCTTCCGGCCCTCCTCAGGA
>JAQCFD010000237.1 GCA_027618305.1 Pseudomonadota bacterium | reverse complement strand
GCGGTCGGTGGCGATCTGCTCATCAAGGGTGGTTACACCCAGAGCCGTCTGCGTCAGATGATCTTCGGTGGCGCGACCAGCCAGATTCTCGCGAACGCCGAAATTCCGGTGCTGATGGCCCATTAGGCGGGCGTTTACGTGGGCCGGTTGGTCGCCCTGCCCTCACCGGTAATCTGACGCTCAAGCGCGACGACAAGATGTCCGACTGCTGTTCGCAGCGCGTGAAATCGCCGTTCTGCCCGATCCAGCCTGTCGCTGAGCATCGGCACCTCGTCCGACATGGGTAGTGTGGACGTTGCATGCGCACCGCTGCGCTGATCCAGAAGCCTTTCGATGGATGCCTGCATCTGCTGGCGCAACACCTGCTCACGCTCCTGAAGCTGTAACAGCAAATCGATGCGGTCATTCAGCCGCTTCTGCTCGGACAGCAAACGTTTGAGCTCCACGCGCTGCAGTTCGACGACCGTAGCAAGTTCGCCGGGCGACAAATCCTCGATGATGGTGTCGCTCATATTGGCCTGCGCTCCTCAAGGGCGATGGCCGGTCAAACCTTTCCGAAGGCGATGATCTCCTCGGCGAGGGCGTCCGGCTGCTCTTCGTGGACATAATGCCCGCACGCATCGAGTCCCCGGCCCGTCAGCTTTGGTGCCACGGATTCCCACATCTTCAGCACATCGAAAGGCCCGCCCATGCCGCCGCTGTTGCCCCACACGCAGTGCACCGCCTCGGCAATCCGGGCGTCAGGATTTTCCGCATCGAGCGCGGGGTTCTCGTCGAACATGGCCTTGTAGTAAGCAAAACCGCCGCGCAAGGCCCCCGGTTTGGAATAGGCCCGGACATATTCATCGATCGCTTCGTCCATATGTGCGGCGTTGTGATATTTCGGCCGGAACATCGCCTGCAGGAACAGCTTGATGTCGTGGGCGACCAGTTGCTCGGGCATGTCCGGCACGGCGTTGAAGAAGTAATGCCAGGCACCGCGCGCATAGGCGGGGGTGAAATTCGCGAAGATCTGGTCGTGGGGCACGATATCGACGATGCAGAGCCGGTCGAGCACGCCCGGCCGGTCGAGCGCGTAACGCCGGGCCACCAGCCCGCCCCAGTCGGTGCCGACGAGATAGACATCTTCCAGCCCCAATGAGTCACACATGGCGTGTATATCGTTTGCGACCGTGCGCATATCGTACCCGGCGACGGGCTTGTCGGAATCCCCGAACCCGCGCAAATCCGGCGCGATGCAGCGATAGTGCGGCGCCAGAAGCGGCAGCATCTTGCGCCAGGAATAGGATGTCTGGGGCCAGCCATGCAGCAAAACCATGGGCGGCCCCTCACCGCAGGCCCGGTAATGCAGCGTTATGCCGTTCGCCTGTACGGTGCCGCGTTCGATGTCCGACATTGTCTGGCTCCTCGCCGTCTTTCGGGTGGTCGCTCCATGCGGGCGCAAGAAACCGTGATCCGGCGCCGATGGACGGATTTCGTTTCCTGGAGTAGGATTTCCATTATGCCGAGTCACAATCAAGTCGAAACCCTCTTTCGCCAGTTGGATCTCGTGCCGCGTGTCGGCGAGCGACGCGAAAGCGAGTTGTGCGTGATGTCGCTGGTTGCGCTTCTGGCTGGCGAACGGCACACGGATCGACCCGCAACAGCGTGCCCGGTGATCGCGTGCTATGCGATCAAGATCAACGACACGGTCGATTGTGATACCCGCCAGGGGCTCAAACTTCTGGCCACCCGTATCATGGGCACGAATGACGGCCGCTGCGAAGAACGTGCATGGCTTTTGGCACGGGTCTGTGTGAACGAGGTTTTCGCCTATCTCATGGAAGATATCGGTGCGCCGCCGACGGTTATCGTCGACCTTCCACGAATGCCTCTCGCAGTAGATAGTTCGTTTGATTTCAAGAAATTGTCGAACGATCTTCGCAATGTTGGTCGGCATTACGGCATGGATCGAAGCCGGCTGGCGGACTTCCGCTATCTGCTGCGCGCCTGTGGCCGGGGCAGCCCGGAATTCGTGGCCAGTGCCGCGGCCGTGACACTGGTGGACTGCGCCCGGCTCTCCGCCGTCCCGCCGGAAGACAACCGATACTGGGATATTGCCGTCGGCATGTTCGATCGGTTGTGCGATGTCGGGCTCGGCGAACGTGTGCCCGGTCGGGTCGCGGAAGAAAGCTTGATGACCCTGGGTGCCCAGGCACGGGCCGAGACGGTCTTCAGGCCGATTCTCGTCTGGCTGTACAACGGCCTTCGAAAGCTTCCGAAACCCGCCTGAATCAGGCATTTTGTGATTATGACGTTTGTGGGGCGCCGTCGGTGCGGCCATTGACACATGCCTTGCGCGCCCCAACGTGCAGGGAGCGGTATTCACGAATGCAGGAGTGACCCATGGGTCCAGTAGAAACAATTGCCCTCACCATGGGGGTCGCCTGGGCCAGCGGGATCAACCTCTACGCAGCGATTCTGACGCTCGGCCTGATGCATGCGACCGGCAATATCGACTTGCCACCCGACCTCGAGGTGCTGTCCAACCCGATGGTCATCGGCGCGGCCGGGCTGATGTTCTTTATCGAGTTTTTCATGGACAAGGTGCCCGGTGTCGATTCCGGCTGGGATACACTGCAGACCTTCATCCGGATTCCCGCAGGCGCGATCCTGGCGGCGGGTGCTGTCGGCGATGTCGGTGCCGGTGCGGAACTGGCGGCGGCAATCGCCGGTGGATCGCTTGCCGGTGCCTCCCACTTTACAAAGGCCGGGACCCGGCTTGCGATCAATACCTCGCCCGAGCCCGTCTCCAACTGGACCGCCTCGATCCTCGAGGACATTGCGGTGATTGCGGGCCTGTGGACCGCGCTCAATCATCCGATTGTGTTCCTGATCCTGATCGGCCTGTTCATTCTGTTGATGATCTGGCTGTTGCCGAAGATTTTCCGGGCAATCCGGGCGGTCTATCGCAAACTGCGATCGATATTCGGAGGCTCGTCGCCTGAGCCTGCGACCGAAACGCCCGCGAGCGGGACGAACCTGACGGCTGATGACGGTTTTACCCTGAGTTTGAAGGACGATCCGTCCAAGAAGTGACGTTCAGTGGCAGAGGCGTTCAGCGGTCGAGCAAGGCACGCATCTTCGCGACAGCCGCCCCCGGCGAGTTAAGGACCGGAATGTCCGTGACGGCGGCGACCGCGGGCACCGCGCGGGCCAGGGTGAACTGGGCCAGAACGATCACATCGGCATCGCGTATTTCGGCCGCGGCATTCGCAACCAGACGATCATGGGTGCCGCCGTCACCGGCCGCCATCGCTTCGAAGGCGCCGTCGACCATGTGAGATGTCAGCGTGACATCGCGCCCGGCGGCTTGGGCCATTTCCTCGATTTCGGCGGAAATCGATGTGATGGTGGGGCCGACCGTTGCCAAAACGGCGATGCGATCCCCGACATCCAGTGCGGCCTCGATCATTGCGTCATTCGGCTTGAGCATGGGAATGTCGAAAGCCCCGATGCAGGCATCGATGCATTCGCGGAAGGCGGAGCAGGAGTACAGGATGCCGTCGGCGCCCCGGCCCACCGCATAGTCGGTTAGCCGCTGGAACGCGTCATACATCTCCGGCACCACGCCCCCGGCCTCGTTGACCCATTGGAACAGCCCGTCTTCGAGCAGATTGCTGATCCGCGCCTCGGGCCAGTCGCGCTCGAAGGCCGTCACGGCCGCGTTCATCGCGTCCTTATGGACGTGAAACAGGACGATATTGGGGCATTGGGACATGTGCGGCCTCACCTGCATTTGTTCGGTGAGACTTCCGACAGATGTGCGGGGGAGTCAATCTTTCAGACCAAAGCTCGGTTCACCGACGTCGTGGACCAGTTTCAAATTCCGGATCGGGCGGGCCGGTATGCCCACGACCGTCTGACCTTCGGGAACGTCCGTCGTCACAACCGCGCCCGCGCCCACTGTCGCGTCGATCCCGACATGAACGCCGGGCAAGAGTGTTGCGTGAGCACCAAGCAGGGCGCGTGCCCCAAGAACCGCCTCGCCCGTCATGCAGGCGCCGGGTGCCACATGGGCCCCCTCGTCGACGCGCACGCCATGTTCGACAACCGACGCGGTGTTGATCACGGCCAGACGTCCGATCACGGCTTCGGCGTTGACCGTCGCGTTGGGCATGATCAAGGCACCCGGGCTGACGACCGCACTCGACGAGACCACGGCGGAAGGGTCGATCAGCACGGCGAGCGGAATGCCATGGCGTCTGGCGTCGTCGGCGAGCGCAAGCCGCCGCGTGTTGTCACCAATGGCGATGAACAGGACCGTCTCCCGCGGCCAATCGTCGAACAAATCGGTTTCGCAACCGCCGAGCAACGGTACGCCGAGGATGTCGTGAACGCCGGCGAATGCCGGGTCGCAAAAGCCGGTTATGGACCAGCCGGCGCGACGTGCGACATCGGCACAGACGCGGCCATGGCCGCCGGCACCGGCGATGATCAACGAGACGTCAGTTGGAACTTCGGACATATTTCCAATGTCGCCGCACGAGGTTAGGAAATGGTTAACCCTGTTGCAGGGATCTCGGTCCTGAATATGCTATGAGAATGACCATGCGCGTGATGATGGTGATCTCGGTTCTGATGACGGTACGCCTGGTGGCCACGGCGGCCGCCGATCCGGCGATTTCGGACGCCTCGGGGCAATGGTTCTGCCTGCCCGACAACCCTCGTCACCCGCAAATCCAGATCGATTTTGTCGAAGGCGCCTATCGGCGCTGTGACCAGCATATCTGCTCGATCTATGCGCTTTCGCCTGTGGAATCGATTGGTGACGACATCCGGATCACATTCGGCGATGACGGCGTCCTGGACGCACGGGCCAATGGCGCGCGATACACCGAGACGGTCTCCGTTGGTCGCACCCCTATCGTCAGCCATGGCAGCTGTGAATTCAAAAGCCTCGACGAGCTTTACCTCGAAGGCTGACGGTTGTGATTCACCTGCCCCATCGGCTGTTCATTCTGGCCTATCTTGCGTCAATGGCGCTCGTGACGGTGTTGTCGCTGATCCCCCAACCCCAGTTGGACGCCCCCGAAGGCACAGACAAGGCCCTGCATCTGCTGGCCTATGGAGTCATCGCGGGCTGTGGCGGACTGGGTTTCGAGAAAA
>JAQCFD010000236.1 GCA_027618305.1 Pseudomonadota bacterium | reverse complement strand
TCATGCTTGGTTTCTCCTGTGAAATTTTTTGTGCAATTTTTAACGTGATCGCCCGCCGGGCATTGCCCTGCTGCCGGGTCGGTGCTTGGATCGGCCGATGAATTTCCTGGCAAAGTCTCTGGCGCTGCTGCAGCGCGTTTTCTATCCGCTCACGAGCACGCCCGCCCACGCGCTCCAGGCCATGCGCAACGGCACGATTGCGGCCTGGATCATGGTCGCGATGCACTTCCTGCTCGGCGCGGTCATCCTGATTCAGCTCTCGGGCGACCCGAGCGTGAACAGCGGCGACCGGCTCATCCCGGCGACCATCCAGCTGTTCTTCGCGCTGATCTACGCCGGGCTCGCCACCGCCAACTGGAAGGGGTCCCGCGCCTCGGCGGTGGCGATCCTGATCTTCGTTCTGTTCGACATGTTCGTCGTCACGACCCGGGTCCGCGGGTTCGATGTCCAGGCGATCGTGCAGATGATCCCGCTGCTGCTGGCGATCGGCGGCGTCCGGGGCACCTTTGCCTACGCGCGCTTCGTCAAGGCTGGCGACGTCTGATGGCGCGCCGCGCCGGTCGCACGGACGATGCCACCCTGCTGCCCGAACAACGCGACCTCAATCGCAACGGCCAGCCGATCCGCGGCTGAGCCGACAACCATCACCCGAAACCGGAGCCCATCATGAGCGAAGACCTCACCCCCCACGCCAAACTCACCGTCGCGGCCGCCCGCAAGATCATCCGCGGCGCCACCGCCAAGGCCGAGGAAATCGGCCAGCCCGAATGCATCGCCGTGGTCGATGACGGCGGCCATCTGCTGGCCTTCATGCGCATGGACAATGCGTTTGCCCTGTCCAACGACACGGCCATCGCCAAGGCCGTCACGGCCGCGATCTACCGCGCGCCCACCGGCGAGATGCCCGACGGCCCGGACATCCGCCTCGCCGTCGCCACCCAGGGCAAGCGCATCAACCTGCCCGGCGGCCTGCCGATCATCGTCGACGGCAAATGCGTCGGTGGCGTCGGGGTCGGCTCGGGCACGGGCGAACAGGACCGCATCTGCGCCAACGCCGGGCTGGCCATGCTCGACGGCGCGGAGACGTTCTGAAACGTCGCGGCGCAAGACCAAAAAGATTAAGGCCATGGCCCGTTTCAGCCCGAATGGAACAGGGCCCGTATCCAAAAAAAGGAGAGCCAGGCAACCATGCGTTTGGTGACATTCGAAGTTCAGACAGTGCTCGGCCGCTTTGAACGACTTGGCGCGCTCGGCCATGACACGATCGTCGATCTGACCTCCTCCTATGTCGCGTATCTCGCGCAATCCGGGGATCTCAATGCCGCGCAGCGGGCGGCCGTCGGGGTCGTGCCGCCTGATATGATCGGCTTCCTGGAAGGTGCCGCGGTCTCGCGCGCGGCCGCCGGGGCGGCAATAGATTATGTCGGCCAAAGTTTGACGTCGGGGTCAGCGCCGCTCGGTCCGGAGGGCGAGCGATTGACCTTCGACAGAAACGAGGTGCGTCTGCTGGCACCGGTGCCGCGTCCACCGATGCTCCGCGACGGCATTCTCATTCTTGACCATTATCGTGTCGGCATGGAGCGGCTTTTCAAGATCGCGGAAAAGGACCGGATGCCCGAGGCCGCCAAATCGATGCCGGTCTTCTGGAAGCCGAGCCGAGGGTCGGTCGCGGGGCCGGACGACGATATCCTCTGGCCGAAATATTCCGAGCGCCTCGACTATGAGTTCGAGCTTGGCATGTATATCGGCAAGCGCGGCAAGGATATCTCCGTCGAACGCGCCTGGGATCATGTCGCCGGCTATACCATCTTCAACGATCTCGGCTTGCGCGACATCCAGCCTGCCGAACTGACGTTGCGCATGGGCCCGGCCAAGGCGAAGGATTTCACCACCTCAAAGGTCATGGGGCCCTGTCTGGTCACCGCCGACGAGATGCCCGATCTCGACGGGCTCAAGCTGATCGTCAGGGTCAACGATGAAATCTGGTTCGACGGAGCGATCAGCGGCTGGTCGTTCACATTTGCCGAGCTCATCGCTTATGTTTCGCGCGACGAATTCGTCGAAGTCGGAGATTTCTTCGGTTCCGGGCCGCCGGCCTACAGCGTCGGCTTCGAAATCGACCGCTGGATAAAGCCTGGCGATATCGTTTCCTGCGAGATCGAGGGCATCGGCGTGCTGTCGAACCGGATCGTGCGGGCTGAAGCCTGAGCGGCAGCCCGGTTCAGGCGGTGGACGGGGCCGGATTCTTGCGATCCCGGTGGCCGAGCGCGAACACGCTGTGATTTGCCCCGTCCCTGTCGCCCAGCAGGTCGAGCAGTGAATCGGCGATCACGTTTCGTATCTTTGTCGGATTGGCCCGCAATGTATGGGCCAGCTCACGCGCATCATGGCGGGTCAGCGAGCCGCCGAAGTCGAAATCTGCCTCGCCCGCCAGATGCGCGAACGCCATCGAGAAGTTCGAGAACAGCCGCCCCTGCGCCTCGCCATCGTAGATTTTCTGGACCTTCTGGTGCCGCGTGTCGCTGCACAGGCCTTCGAACAAATCCTCGACCGCGTGCGGGGGCCCCTCGATCAGCTGCATGAACATGCTGCCGTCAAAAAGCAGAAACCCGGTGATCCTGCGCTCCAGATTCTTGGCGCGCGCGGCCACCAGAATCTTGTCGATATCGTTCTCCGACAGCTGCTTCGCCGGGAGCGACACATATATGAGCTGCTTGATCACCTGGACCTCATTGAAAACGCTTCACAATTCAGCACCACCAGCATCCCGTGAAAATCTTGGCAAACGGTTAAACGCGATCCGCCCGCCCCCCGTCAGGAAAACGGGTCCCAGTCCATCCCGACCGTCGCCGGGAAATCCGGCGCCGGTCCCGGCGGGCGATAGCCGACCGCAAACATCCGGAACGCGTCCGCGCCGTGGGATGCCGCGTCATGATGGGGCCGGTCCCGCCACACGCCGCGCTTGTCGTCCCAGGCCCGGCGATACCCGTCCAGATGCCCCAGGCCGGCGTCGCAGCGCGCGCCGTCGAACCAGCAGCGCGCCAGCGCGTTGCGCACCGCCTGTATGTCCGTGCCCAGTTCGGTCGTGCGCGGCACGGTCACGATCGGGCGCAGCCCCAGATCCTCCAGCATGCGGCGGCGCGACAGGCCGCTGCCCAGCTCGCGCACCTCCACGTCATGGGGCAGGTAATGGTCGCCATAGGTGTAGGGCCGGTCGCGCAACGCCTGGACGTAATGGGCCAGCCCCTCGCCTTCGTTCTCATAATAGTCGATGAACCGGTCCTCGCGCCCGGCGCGCTGGTGGAACCAGATCGCATTCGTGTCGTTGATGCCCAGATCCCAGAAAGTATTGACCGGCAGCGCCGGGTCATGGGGCAGGCCGAGGATGCGCCCTTCACCGCGCACCCGCGCCATCTCGCGGGCGTAATAGGCCCCCGTCACCGAGGCCGCGAACGCCTCGTCCGGGGTGGCGGGAAATTCACGGCGCATCGCATCCCCCTGCTGGGCGGCCTTGCGGACATACCAGGCCTTCTGCGCGGCGCTCAGGCGGATCCCGGCGGCGTCCAGTTCGGCGAAATAGCGCGCGAGCTTGCCGGGGATCGCCACATCGTCGGGCGCCAGGACGTAGCCCGGGTGGCGCCACCAGGGAAAAAAATGAAACCTGAAATCCAGCGCCGTCAGCGCAGCACCCTCTGCGGCGCGGTTGCGCGCGCGGGTGCAATACTCGAAAAAATCGCCGTCGCGGCCTTCCGCCGTGGATTCGATGAAGATGGTCTGGCCCGGATGCACGGTATTCAGCGCCCCGGCCCGGATCTCGGCCGCCTTGTCCGGGTAGCGCGCGCAGATTTTCCCGTGTTCCGAGACATGCAGATACTGGAACGTACCCGAGCGCAGCGACGTGCCCACCCGCAGGCGCGACCCGTTGGCAAAGGCCAGCTCGCGGGCCGAATCTCCGACCGCCGGGATGGCCTGGCGCAGGGCCTCGGGCAGTTGCTGGTAGGGATAACGGACCTTCTCCTTGAAGATAGCCTCCGCGTCGTGGAGCGTGTGGGCCAGCGTCCCGGCCGTGACGTTGGAGTTGAACAGGCACGCATCGAGGATCAGCAGCTGGATGAACGTCGTCATGCCGAGCTGCCGGGCCTTCAGCACAAGATTGAGGCTGTGCAAATCATCGAACAGAGCCGCCTGCGCCCAGTTCATCCGAAACTTCACCCGCCGGCCATGGGCATCCTTGATCCAGCAGAGGTTGTTAAGTCGCCAGCGGCGGTCGGAGAACCGCGCGAGGGCCCCCGCCCGGTCCCGGTCGCCGGTCATTTCTGCCGTCCTGCACCCGGGCGGGCGCCGCCCTGGGCAAACCCGCGCGGGACTTCGGGGGACGTGTCGTGCGGGCCATCGCCGCCGTCGATCTCGCGCAGTAGACTCCGGAGATCGTCGGTCTCCACGCGCGCGGCAGCAGCACCATAGCGGGTCGGACGGCGCGCCTGCAGAAGTTGCATCAGCATCCGGTCCGAATATTTCGTGACCGCGCCGATTTTCTCACCCCGGAAATAGATCGGCTCCTCATGGCCGGCGACCGCGCGGCGGATCGCCTCATCCTCCACCGCGTCGAGACCGATTTCCAGCGCCTCGTCCCAGGCTTGCGCGAACGCCGGGTCGGTCTTGCGAATCCGGTACCACTTCACACGATAAACACCCGTTCCCTGTGACGCGGCCGTCACACTTGCCGTCTCGGCCAGCATGTTGAGGAACGCCTCACGCTTCGCCTTGTTGACCCGTATGGAGCCATGGGGGCGACGTGTCGCACCGGTGTTTCGCGTCATGCCCGCCTCCGTTCAACTCACCCGGCACCCAAAGAAAAACCCGCCGGAGGAACCTCGGCGGGCGCAACTTTGTGATCATGAATTTCGTGCACGCTATCCCCCCGCGCCAAGGAATGCAAAAATCTAGTGCAGCCTGAATGACGGCATCGAAACCCGGGGAGCAAACCATGGCCACATTGCGTATCTGTTTTGTCGGCGACAGCATCACGGTCGGCAGCGGCGACACCGGCTTTCTCGGCTGGCCCGGCCACCTGTGCGTCGCCGAAACCACCCGCGGCCATGATGTCACGCTCTACAACAACGGTGTGCGCGGCGACACAAGCGCGATGATCCGGCCACG
>JAQCFD010000235.1 GCA_027618305.1 Pseudomonadota bacterium | reverse complement strand
CAACTGACTAGTATCGGGGACAGGTGGACAGATTCTTTGAACAACAACTGGAATATCGATTACAGATTAGAAGCTAGGTCTATGGTCTAAGCATCAGAGCGAGGGAACACACGAAGACATCAGTAAGCAGACACCACAGCACTACTAGGAGGGAATACCGTTAACATATTGGTAATGCATAGATAATCAGACAAAATACAGCCGTAGGGCACGTTTGATACGTCTCTGCCTCCCTTCCCTGCGGCTGTCTACCAGAGCCTCTGTACGGGCCTCCAAGGGGGCCTGTATGGCTTCTGTGGTTGTCGTCTATGATGCAGGTTGTTTCATCTAATAGGAGATGGTTATGAGGTTCTTGGCTTCCACACTCTGCGTTTTAGGAATGCTATTCATGGGTGGGGAGTCAGTTGCAAAAGACGACCCTCAGCTTATTGATCCGCGAATGTGCCAAACTTTGGCGATACAGACCCGGGAAACCTCATCTAACCTCACTGTTTTAAATTCTCTGATGCGGGATATGCGTAATCCCCAAGTAGCAAACGAGGATTTGGAAATACACTATGAAATAATGAACGGACGATACCAAGACGCGCTGTCCGAGATGGCCCAGTTATCGACGATATGGCAGAACCACTGCGCGAAGAGTGACTAACACCGCGAACAGTAAAACTCGGTTAAACTGAACGGTGCGAATGTCTACCTACGAAAAATTCGTTAAGGCCAATGCCGCTCGATGCAACATCCGAGGTCGTCGGAAACTTGTGTCTCACCTCCTCAAACTCTTTTGCGTGGTTATTGTCATCACCGTCGTTATCGGAATTCAGAACGCTGAGGCCATTAGTGGCAAACCTCGTGTCGTAGATGGAGACTCTCTCAAATTCGGCTCGGTCTCTGTCCGCCTTCATGGAATCGATGCACCAGAAACGAACCAGACATGCTTACGCGCAGCGGTGTCTTGGCCATGTGGTTTCGAAGCCACAGCAGCGCTGAGAGGGTTGATCGAAAATCATTGGGTGGATTGTACCCGGCGCGACAAAGACCGGTATGGACGTATCGTTGCCGTCTGCAGGGTGGGCGGACCTGAAGGTATCGATCTAAACCTTGAAATGGTGGCCAACGGTTGGGCAGTCGCATACCGCCGTTACTCGCCCGACTATGTGGCCGAGGAAGACAAAGCTAGAAAAGCCGGGCGTGGTATCTGGTCTGGCGATTTTGTCGAGCCTGAACAATGGCGGCGAGGTAGGCGGGGAAATTCCAAACCGAGCCAAATGCCTCGCGACAAAGACTGTGGAGATTTTCAGACGTGGCAAGAAGCTCAAAGCTTCTTCGAGGCAGCCAAGCCCGGTGATCCTCATCGACTTGATGGTGATCGTGATGGTATCGCGTGTGAGAGTCTGAGGCACTAGCGTGTGAGAGTCTGAGGCACTAGACGGGAACTCTGGTTACTCTGGCCTAAAATTTATCCGGGGTATCTTCCATATATATTCGGTAGGGGTTCGATTTTTGTCCCCCCGGGGTGGGGGTTGTCGTCCCATCCAGAGATGGAACTGTGTCACAGCGACAATTTTCTCCTGACCCTAAAACCCTTGTTCCAATCCTGTTCCACTGACTAGTCGATTCACATCGGATTCAGGTGGGCGTATAATACGGGGATCAACATCAACCAAGGATGTGGAACAAGCAGGACGGAGTGTCTGCATAGCTTAACTTTTTATCGTAGTACGGCTTCCTGACGACGCCGAAGCGCGCTCGCCTGCCCAGACGACAGGCATCCGGGCGGCCCTCGTGCTTGGCGAGGACATGGGGCATAATTTGTGAGGAAGGGGCGCAGATCCCGCCCGGGAAATAAAACTTCTGATCTGCAATGAAATAGTCTGGTCGGGAAGAGAGGATTCGAACCTCCGGCCCCTACGTCCCGAACGTAGTGCTCTACCAGGCTGAGCTACTTCCCGACGGCGGGTTTCTTACGACACCCGGCGCGGCTTTGCAAACGCCCAGACACCGGTGTTGAACACCTCATCCTGAGCCTGTCGAAGGAGAGGTGCTCTCTCTCCATGCTTCGACAAGCTCAGCATGAGGATCATTGCCGAAGCATGCCGCACCCACTTCGTCATGCCCGGACCCGCCCTCGCGCCCAGCGCGTTGGCGGACACAGAATAATCCGGGCATCCATTGTGCCGATGCCGCCGTCATCGCCGGAGATGGCCGGATCAAGTCCGGCCATGACAGTTGTGGTTCAAACGCCGCGTGCGTCCTCCAGGATCATGTCAGCCGCCTTCTCCGCGATCATGATCGTCGGCGCGTTGGTGTTGCCCGACGAGATCGACGGCATCACCGACGCGTCGACCACCCGCACACCATCGAGCCCGTGGACCCGCAGGCGCGGGTCGACCACGGCGGTCGCGTCCACGCCCATCCGGCAGGTGCCGGTCGGGTGAAAACCCGTATTCCCGAAATTGCGCAGATATTCGAGCATGTCGTCATCGCTCTGCACGTCCTCGCCCGGCTCGATCTCCTCGCCCACGAAGGGCTCCAGCGCGGGCTGTCGCATGATATTGCGCACCGCGCGCACGCCCCGCGTCAGGGTCTGCTGGTCCTTGGGCGATGACAGATACTGGCTCTTGATCAGCGGGGCGGCACGCGGGTCGGCCGAGCCGATCTCGACGGCGCCCCGGCTTTCCGGGCGCAGCAGGATGATCGTCGACGACATGCCGGAGAAATCATGCAGCTCGGCGCCCTGCTTGCCCGACTTGCCGCTCGTCGAGAACAGCACGATGTGGGTCTGAATATCCGGCGAGGCCACGCTCGGGTCGCTGCGGAAGAAGCCGCCCGTCGGCACCGGCGCCATGGCCAGCATGCCCCGGCGCTGGAACGCATAGCGCAGCACCATCCCGGCCGATTTGAACTTGCTCGCGACCACGTCGTTCAGGGTGATCGGCTGCTTGCAGCGGTAGACGGTGCGCACCAGGTAGTGGTCCTCCATCGCCGCGCCCACACCCGGCATATCGGCGACGACGTCGATGCCGTGTTCCCGCAACAATGCGCCCGGCCCGACGCCCGACAATTGCAGCAGCTGCGGCGAGTTGAACGACCCGAGGCACAGGATGACCTCCCCCTTCGGCCGGACCACCCGGATGTCGTCGCCGACCTGGTATTCGACCCCGACGGCGCGCCGCCCCTCGAACAGCACCCGGTTGGCATACGCGTTGGTCTCCACGGTCAGATTCGGTCGCTTCTGGGCCTGGCGCAGGAACCCGCGCGCCGTGGACCAGCGCCGGCCGTTGCGCATGTTGACCTGGTAGCGGCCGAAGCCTTCCTGTTCCGCGCCATTGAAGTCCGGGTTCAGGGGGTAACCCGCCTCCACCGCCGCCGCCAGATGGGCCCGCGCGAGGGGATGGAAATCCCGTTGCTCCGAAATGACCAGCGGCCCGCCGGTACCGTGGAAATCATCCGCGCCACGCGCCTGGTCTTCCGATTTTCGGAAATACGGCAGCACATCGTCATAGCTCCACCCGGTGTTGCCGAGCTGGCGCCAATGGTCATAGTCGGCGGCGTTGCCGCGGATATAGATCATGCCGTTGATGGAGCTCGATCCGCCCAGCACCTTGCCGCGGGGCTGCACGATCCGCCTGCCGTTGCACGATGGGTCGGGTTCGGTGGAATAGCACCAGTTCACCTTGGGGTCTGAAAAGGTCCGGCCATAGCCGAGCGGGATGTGGATCCAGGGATTGGTATCCCTGCCCCCGGCCTCCAGCAGCAACACGCGATGGCGGCCGTCCTCCGTCAGGCGGCTGGCCAGCACGCAGCCGGCGCTGCCCGCACCGACGATCACGTAGTCGAATTCGGTACGATCCGGCATACCTGAAACCGCCACCAGCCCTAGCGGACGATCAGCACCGACTGGTTCGCGTGGCGCGCCACCCGGGCCGAGTTCGGACCGAGCAGATAGTCGGTGACATTGGGCCGGTGGGCCGACACCACGATCAGATCGATATCGATACTGTCCGCCGCCTTGATTATTTCCTCGTAGATCCGGCCATGGGCCACGACATGCTGGACCGGCACCCCGTCGGGCACATTGTCCGCCACATAGGCGTGCAGCCGCGCATCGGTGTCCTTGATCGCCTTTTCGGCGAAATCGTCGGGGAAGTAGGAGCCGACGATGCTCATACCGAAATCGGGCACCACCGTCATCACATGCAGGGTCGCCCCGAAGGACTGGGCGTATTCGACGGCAACCGCGAGCGCCTGGGCCGACGATGCCGCATCCTCGAGATCGACCGGCAAAAGGATGTCCTTGTACATGGTCTTCGCCTCCCCTATGCCGCAGTGGGCTGAGCGCCTTCGCCCCGGCCCTTCTTGCGGCGCTTCTGATACAGATACATCAGCACCCAGATCACCACGCCTAGGCCCTGGACGATCTCCCGCTGCAGACCGATTTCGTCCGTGATGAGGGCCGGCCGGAACATCCCGATGGCAAGCCCCAGCAGGATGATCCGCTCGATCCAGTTACAATTGTCGGCGAAATAGCCTTGCATGAAGGCCGCGAAGGCAAACATCGCAATCAGCGATATCCCGAACACCCAGATCAGACTGAAGATATTGTCGATCCAGATAATGTCGCCGTTTGGCGCCAGCCCGGAGATCATCAGCAACTCGGTGTTGAAGATGAACACGAAGGGCAAAATCGCCGTGCGCATGTCATAGGTGAAGCCCTGGATACCCGTCTTGATCGGGTCCGACTTGGCGATCGCCGCCGCGGCGTAGGCCGCGAGGCCCACCGGCGGGGTGTCGTCCGCCAGGATGCCGAAGTAGAACACGAACAGATGAGCCGCAATCAGCGGGAAGACCAGCCCGGCGTCGCCGCCCAGTGTGACGATCACCGGCGCGGTCAGCGTCGCCATCAGGATGTAGTTCGCCGTTGTCGGCAATCCCATCCCGAGGATCATGCTCGTGACCGCGGTCAGTATGAGCATCACGGTGACGCTGCCGCCGGACACGGTGCCGATCAGGTTCACGAACCGCCCGGTCAGGCCGGTGGTGCTGACCACGCCGACGATGATGCCGGCGGCCGCCGTGGCGACGCCGACGCTCATCATGGAGCGGGCACCACCGACGAGGCCCTCCCAGATGTCCTTCAGGCCATCGAGGAACGCGGCGCCGAGGATCGCCCCGATCTTG